>JAHAIU010000140.1 GCA_018372555.1 Clostridium sp. | reverse complement strand
TATTAGAACAAAATATGAGTAAGGTAGAGCTTTGATTTAAGGAGAACAGTTAGGGTATGATAATATAAATATAGGAAATATTGTTAAGTAACTAAAAGATAAAAATAGGGGGGGTGCAAGAATTTAGTAGTTATATCATATAATTACACAAATAAATTAAATTGTAATTCTGTGTAAAGCAATTACACAGATAGATATAAAAGAGTGTGTAAAGGATTAAAGTACTAGGAACTAGTAAAATAGAGGGTTTAGAGGAAAAAACAGCGTTTTAAAAAGTTGGCATGTAAATTGCTTTATATATAGACAAGAAAACAAAATACATTAACACTAAAAAGTAGACAAGTTAATGTAAAGGGTTTTAAATTTAATAAAGTTATTAACTGATTGACTCTATATAATGAAATTATTAGTACAAATATTTAAGGGGAAGTCAGTAAATATAAAACACAATTTTAAGGGGGAATTTTTCATGCAAAAATTTATGGACTGGATGGAACGTTATATTGTTCCTGTAGCATCTAAAATTGGTGCTCAAAGACACTTAGTTGCTATCCGTGATGGTTTCGCAACTATAATGCCACTTATGATAGTAGGTTCTTTTGGATTATTAATCCATAACTTCCCAATTGATTCAGTTAAAGCAATGTTCGTAGAAGGTGGAGCTTTACACTGGCTAGATGTTATAGCTCTTAACGTTTATGCTGGATCAATGTTCTTAATGGGGTTATTTGCTGCAATATCTATAGGATATGCATTAGGTAAATCTTATGATGTTGATGGTTTTTCAACTGGATTAGTTACTATGGCTTCAAGCTTAATATTAACTAATATGATGGCATATAAAGCTCCAGTTACTTGGGGCGGATTTGACCTAGGTACAGTAGGTTGGGAACCTGGTATATTCGCAAAATGGTTAGGTTCTGCAGGACTTGTAACTATTCTTATTACAACATTAATTACTGGTACAATATTTGCTAAGTTAGTTAAGAGTGGTAAGTTAAACATTACTTTACCTGATGGAGTACCTCCAGCAGTTGCTAAATCATTCTCAGCATTATTACCAACAGCAGTTGTTTTAGTATTAGTAGGTATAGTATTTGCTATATGTGAAGCATTTGGATATGCTGATGTTTACTTACATGTATATAACGGAATTTCTAAACCTTTAATGGTATTCTCTAACTCATTACCAGTATTACTATTCATAATATTACTACAACAAGTATTATGGTTCTTTGGATTACACGGTTCAAATATTTTAGCACCAGTTATTAATGGTATATTCTTAGCATTAACTGCTGAAAATATGGCAGCTATAGCATCTGGTAACACTGAAGGAATCAATATTATTAACAGCCAATTCTTAGACTCATATGTTAACCTTGGTGGATCTGGATTAACTGCAGCTTTAGTTATTGTTATGATGTTTAAATCTAAATCACAAATTAACAAACAAATTAGAAATGTTGCTGGTGGTCCTGCATTCTTCAATATTAACGAACCATTAATATTCGGCTTACCAATAGTATTAAATCCAATATACATTATTCCATTCATTGCTGCTCCAATAGTTTCTGCATGTATTGCTTACGCAGCAAGTGTAGCTGGATTCGTATCTCCAGCATCAGCAGTAGTTCCATGGACTTGTCCTCCAGTAATCTCTGCATGGTTAGCAACTGGACAATGGCAAGGTGCAGCAGTAGCTTTAGTTAATATATTAGTTGGTGTATTAATTTACTTACCATTCGTAATGTATGCTGATAAGAAGAACTTAGAATTAGAAGTAGCTGAAGCATAATAATTAAGCCATATAAATAATATTAAAATAAAATAAATGTAAGAAGGATAGTTTATAACTATCCTTTTTGCGCAAAGTTTAGGAGATGGTAAAATGAAGAAACTTTTATATAAATTTACACATTTATTTAGTTATTCAACAGAAAACAAATCAGATGAGGCTGTTAAAAAAAGAAAGTCACAAGCTATTACTAACATCTGTGCTATAATTAGCATATTATTATTATTATATTTAATGTCAGGTGTTAAGTAATAAATAAGGCTATTGCAATATTAATATTGCAATAGCCTTAAAGTTATATTTTCCAATGTTCTTTAAATTTCAAAACTTCATTAAAGTTTTTAGTTGTGATTTGTTGAGTTAATACAATTTCATCTTCAATATCACTAATTCTTCTTGCTAAGGCTTGATCTAAAGTCTTTAAATCTTCTTCAAGCTGATCTATGTTACTAAATTTGTTAGAAATTATATTAAGTGCTTTTGTCACATCTTTTCTAAATTTTTCTTGCTCATCTTTCATTGACTTAACTTCATTTTGTAATATATTCAAATTATGTGTATTACCTAAAATTATATTTTTCATTTGGCTTAATATTTTAGGTAATTGTTTTAATACTTCATTAGTTTCATAAAGAGTTAAATAAGTACTATCTTCACTAGATTTTACATTATTATATGAATTAAATCTTCCATCTTCCAAGATAATCACCTCTATATAATATATGAATTATAATATATTGGTGTCTAAAAAAGATAAAATATAATATATGTTTCAATAAATAGCATACATCTAAGTAATTATGTTATTTTAAGTGAAAAATATTTTTGATAGAAAATTACATTGATTGGAGGTGTATAGTTTAATTTTTATATAAGTTGATTGTGTAATTACATAACTGAATGTTTATATATAAACTAATTAAATAAAATGTAGAAATTTTATTGTAACTTGTATATAATCTTATTTTAACCATAGTATTTTTTTAACATAAATAATATAATATATAAAAAGATATTTTTTCCTTTAATAAAGATGCTAATTATGGAGGAGCTAAGTTTTGGAAACAAATTCAAGAGTAATAGATAAGATAAACTATAAGATAAAGAAGCCGAAAAAATATAAGGTAATAATGCATAATGATGATTTTACAACTATGGAATTTGTAATTGCAGTGTTGAATATAATTTTTAATAAAAATATAGAGGAAGCGAATAATATAATGATGGAAGTTCATAAAAAGGGGACTGGAGTAGCAGGTATTTACCCTTATGATATAGCAGTATCAAAAGCAAATAAAGCTATGATGATGGCAAAGGAAGAAGGATTTCCATTTAAACTTACAGTAGAGGGGGATTAACATGGATATAAGTAAGATAGTAAGAGATGTATTACTTAGAGCTTATAGTATTGCTAAGGAAAGTAATAGTGAATACGTAACTCCAGAGCATTTGCTTTTAAGTGCTTTAGAGGAAAATAGCTTTAAAAATGTAATATTAAGATTAAATGCTGATATAGATGAATTAAAAGGTGATTTAAATAAATATATTGATGAATATATAGATAAACAAGAAGATGGAGAGCCTGAAGAAAGCTATGGTATAAAAAATATATTAATAGTATCAACTCAGCAGGCAGCATTTAGTGAAAGAAACTTTGTAGCATTAGAGCATATAATTTCTGCTTTATACGCATTAAAGGATAGTCATGCAGTTTATTATTTAGAAAAGCAAGGGATAGATAAGCAACAGTTATTATTTGAGCTGTCTCATAATAAGGCAGAAGAAGAAAATCTTGCAAAGGATGCAATAAAAATTATAAAAGTAAATAAAGAGGATTCTTCAAAAGAAAAAAGTATAGTTAATACTTATTGTAGAGAGTTAACCGAGTTTATTGAAGATGATGAATATCCTTTAATAGGTAGAAAGGATATTATTGATAGAACTATTCAAATTTTATGCAGAAGAACTAAGAATAATCCGGTTCATATTGGAGAGCCTGGGGTAGGTAAAACTGCTATTACTATGGGGCTTGCAAAATTAATTAGAGAAGGTAAAGTGCCAGCTAAGCTTAAAAATGCTAAAGTGTTCTCATTAGATGTAGGTGGATTACTAGCAGGAACTAAGTATAGAGGTGATTTTGAGGAAAGAATAAAGCAAGTACTTGATGAAATAAAAACCTATGATAATCCAATAATTTATATTGATGAAATTCATAATATAGTTGGAGCAGGAGCTCTAAATGGTAGTTCTTTAGATGGTGGAAATCTTATTAAAGGTTATTTACTAGAAGGAAAAATTAGATTTATAGGGGCTACTACTTATGATGATTATAAGAAGTATTTTGAAAAAGATAAGGCTTTAGTTAGAAGGTTTCAAGTTATAGAAGTTAAGGAAACTTCAATTAAAGAAAGTATTGATATATTAGAAGGGCTTAAGGAAGGCTTTGAAAGCTATCATAATGTTAAATATACAGAAGAAGCTTTAAGTGCGGCTGTTAATTTAAGTTCAAAATATATGAATGATAAATTTTTACCTGATAAAGCTATAGATATTATAGATGAAGCAGGTGCTTTTTTAGATATTAATAGAAAGAAATATAAAAATGGAATAGTTGATGAAGCTGTAATAGAAGAAATAATATCTAAAACTTGTCATATACCAAAACAAGTAGTAGAAAATACAGAAGCTAAATCTCTAAAGATATTAGAAAAAGAACTTAAGAAAAATATTTTTGGTCAGAACTTAGCAGTAGAAGAAGTTACGAGGTCTGTAAAAATGTCTAGGGCTGGATTAAATGATGAAAATAAGCCAATAGCTTCAATGTTATTTGTAGGCCCAACTGGAGTAGGTAAAACTGAAATAGCTAAGGTTCTATCAAAAACTCTTGGAATTGACTTAGTAAGATTTGATATGAGTGAATATGGAGAAAAACATGCAGCTGCAAAACTAATAGGATCTCCTCCAGGGTATGTAGGATATGAAGAAGGTGGACTTTTAACTGATACCATTAGAAAGAAGCCTAACTGTGTATTACTTTTAGATGAAATTGAAAAGGCACATCCAGATATCCTAGGAGTATTGCTTCAAGTAATGGACTATGCAACACTAACAGATAATAAAGGCAGAAAAGCTGACTTTAGAAATACAATTATCATTATGACATCTAATGCTGGTGCAAGGGATATAGGTAAAAATCTTGTAGGCTTTGGTAGAGAAAGTTTAAATTTAAATGCTATAGATGAAGAGGTAAAAAGAAGTTTTACGCCAGAGTTTAGAAATAGACTTGATAAGATTATAGTATTTAATCAAATTACTAAGGAAATGGCTTTAGATATTACTAAGAAAGAAATAAGTAAGTTTAAAGAAAAGTTAAAGGAAAAGAATATCGAAATATCAATTAGTAATAAAGTTTTAAGTTATATTAGTAATAAAGGTTTATCTAAGGAGTTTGGTGGAAGAGAAATAAAGAGAGTAATAAACGCAGAACTTAAAACCTTACTTATAGATGAAATCTTATTTGGAAAGTTATCTAGTGGAGGAAAATGTTCTATAGGATTAAAGGATAATAAATTAGTAATTAAATATTAGTATATATAAAGGGCTGTAGTACAAACAGCCTAAATTAAAAATTAAAAATGAAGAATTATTGATGTAATTCTTACAGAATTACTAAAATTAATTTCTTTTCAAAACTCCTTCGGGAGTTTTTTCATTAATTAATAATTATTAATTTTTCATTGTGCGACAGCACTTTTATACTATACAATATAGTAGTATCTTTGTACTGATGGGAGGGAACTAGCTTGATTTTAAAATATTTTATTTTAATCTGGGGTATAATAGAAGTTTTAATGGGAGGATCTGTAGCTATAAGAAAGAAACTTTCATTTTTAGAAGGCATTATGGAGAGTATTTATTATATAGATAATAAATTTGATATTTCAAAGGTGAAGGATATAAAGAATTTTTCTAGTTGGATTGGAGAAACTGTATTACTAGAAGGTGGTTTATATGTTTTCTTGGCATCTGCTTCTATATATTTTGAATTGAATAATTTTATAGTATTAATATTTATAGCTATAATTGAAGTGTTTTTCTTTAAAACTATTATAAAAGGTGCTTTAAATTTTATAGAGGAATAATATAGGATAATATGGAGAATAAGGAATATATATATGAAAATTATTTAAATATGGCAAGAAATTTTGTAAGCAGCAAAGATTATATCAAAGCCTTAAAGTTTTATCAAAAAGCCTATAAATTCCATGAAGGGCAAAAGGATATAGAATTGATTTTAGATATGGCTTTATTATATGATAAATTAGGATTTAAGGAATTAGCTGAAGAAAAGTATAGAAGAATAATAGAAATTGATTCTAGTGATGCAAGGGCATATTATGGAATTGGTGTAATATATGATGAGCTAGAAAATTATAAAGAAGCAATAAAATATTATAAGGTTGCTACAGAAATTGATAAAACTTATGATAGAGCATATTTTTACTTAGCTAATGCATATGATGAATTAGGGAATAAAGAAGAGTCTATAAAAAATTATAAGCTTACTTTAGATTTAGTTCCAAAGGATTTATGGGCAAATGCAAACTTAGGAAGTATTTATGAAGAAAGTGGAGATTATAATAAAGCACTATATTATATGGAAAAAGCATTAGAAATTAATCCTAAGCATTATAAAATACTATACAATATGGGGGTAATATATAAAGCTTTAGGAAATTATGAAAAAGCAGAGTTTTATTATAGAGAATCTATAAAAGAAGATAAGGAATATTCCTTTAGCTATTTAAACTTATCTATAATCTATAAAGAAGCTGGAAAATATAGCGAAGCAATAAAGATAATTTCTGAAGGAATTGAAAATAATTATGATGAAGCTTTTTTATATTATAATAGATGTTGTTTCTATATAAATGCAGGTGAATACAACAAGGCAATAAAAGATTTATATAAAAGCATTGAATTAAATAATTTTTTCATTGATTATATGATAAATGATAAGGAAATTGATGAATTAAGAAGGTTTGATGAATATAATGACTTAATAAGAAGTAAGTTTTAATATGAAACTTACTTTATTTTATCAAACTGTTACAAATATACAGGTTTAATATAAATTTGTTAGAAAATAGTATATGATATTAATATAAAATTTGAACAAATTGTTAATTCCGTTATAGTTACAATTACTTCAAGTTGTCCATAGTAGACTTTTATGTTAATATTAGAACGTTGTTAAATTGAGATTTTAAATAAATACCAGTTTAACTATGAAATTATTAGTAGTTTTTAAATGTTAATTTATTATAATAAGCTGTCCTTAAGACAGTCATTATAGGAGGGTTTATAGTGTTATGTAGTCTGTTTAATAATGTAAATGTTTCTAATAAAATGTTTATATTAAAAGATGCTAAATTATGTGAAGTCTTAAACGAAGAAAATACTGATTTGGAAAGCTTTGCTAAAGATTTCAAAGAAAAAACAAAACAAACTTTAAAGAATTTTAAAGGAAAAAAAGTTATTGTTAAAGCATTTAGCTTTCAACCTAATTTAAATGGGTATAAAGTTATTGCTAATGAAAGAAAA
>JAHAIU010000139.1 GCA_018372555.1 Clostridium sp. | reverse complement strand
AAGAAATTAAAAGGTATGGCTCCTATTGAATATAGAAGCCACACCTTAGTAGCATAATTTTATATTATTTACCCTGTCTACTTGACAGGGGGCGGTTCAGATTAATTCCACTTTTTTATTACTCAATTCAATATTATTGTCTAATATATCCTTATTTTTGATTACAAATTAGGTAGTGAAAAGCACTTAAGGATGCTGTGGTACTAGATTCCATTGCAATGATAAGTTGCTTATAAGGAATATGAGTACAATCTCCAGCTACAAAAAAACCATCTAAACTTGTATAACTATAGGATGTCATTAAGAAAGAAAGCTTATAAAGAAGATAAAATATTTATAATATCTTTTGTTTTATGAATAATAGTTTTTATTATAATTTTTTTCTCATATTGTGGGAATTATTATGTTATTTAATATATATAATTTCATTCTATAGAATAATTGAATTACAAAGTCATAAATTTGTTTTAAATAAGCTAGTAGTTATTAAAAGACTATTAGCTTATTTTTTATATTAATCATTAATATTAATAGATGTACTAAGTAATAATAATACAAAGTTGTAATTTTATATGAAAATACTATAATTAATATAAAGAAGGTGATTTATTACGAAAAATAGGATGAAAAATAATTTTATAGAAGAAAACAAAAAATTTAGTGGAAAGGAATTTTTAAAATTTGTAGGACCAGGAATATTAGTAACAGTTGGATTTATAGATCCAGGAAATTGGGTATCTAATATTTCAGCAGGATCTGAATATGGGTATAAATTATTATGGATAGTAACATTATCAACAATAATGCTGATAATATTGCAACATAATGCAGCACATTTAGGGATAGTTACAGGTCTATGTATTTCAGAAGCCATAAGCGAATACATAAAGCCTGCTATAGGTAAAATAATAACTTCAACAGCAATATTAGCAGCAATAGGAACAGCAATGGCAGAAATTTTAGGTGCTGCTATTGGCCTAAAAATGCTTTTTAATATTCCTATAAAATTAGGATCATTACTGGCATCAGTATTTATTATATTTATGCTATTTTCAAATTCATACAAAAAGATAGAAAAAATTATAATTGGATTCGTATCATTAATTGGAATTTCATTTATATTTGAAGCTGTTTTAGCCAATGTTAATTGGGGAGAAGCTGTTAAAGGGTGGGTAACACCGTCTATTCCCAAAGGTTCTCTTCCAATAATAATGAGTGTATTAGGAGCAGTAGTTATGCCACATAATTTGTTTTTACATTCTGAAGTAATTCAAAGTAGAAAGTGGAATCTTAAAGATAAGTCTATTATGGAGAGACAATTAAAATATGAATATATGGATACAATTTTATCTATGATAATAGGTTTTATTATAAACAGTGCAATGGTTCTTGTATCAATAACATTCTTTAGAAATAATATTTCAGTAACAGAACTTGAACAAGCACAAGAATTATTAAAACCATTATTAGGAAATTTGGCAGCAATAATATTTGCAATAGCATTACTTTTTGCAGGAATAGCATCTTGTGTTACAGCAGGAATGGCAGGTGGATCTATATTTGCAGGATTATTTAAAAAATCCTATGATATAAATGAGAAACACACTAAGATAGGTGTACTATTAACAATGATTTTGGCATTAGTAATAATATTCTTTATTACTGATCCATTTAAAGGATTGTTATATTCACAAATGCTATTAAGTGTACAACTTCCAATAACTATTTTCACTCAAATATTTTTAACATCATCTAAAAAGGTTATGGGAGAGTATAAGAATACCTTAAGAGAAAATATAATGCTATGGACAATTGGAGGAATAGTGACTGTTTTAAATATTATGTTGCTAATAAGTTATATATAAGCCTTATTAAAAGGTACATTAAAAGCTATATTTTATTATATAAGAAATATTTATAATAAAAAATAAATCTACTACTAGTTTAAATATTAGTAGTAGATTTATTTTGTTTCCATTGATTCTAATATATTCTGTCACCATTGAAAATCGAATTTTTAACAATTACATAATCAACAGTTCTTATTGCATCTAGTTTTTTGCCTCCTGCATAGGAAATAGATGATTGAAGGTCTTGTTGCATTTCTATTAAGGTATCTTTTAAGGAACCTTTATAATCAACAAACATTTTCTTTCCTTCAACATTCTTTCTTTCACCTTTTTGGAATTCAGAAGCCGAACCAAAGTATTCTTTATAAAGCTTTCCGTCTCTTTCTATAGTTTCACCTGGAGATTCTTCATGCCCAGCAAATAGTGAACCTATCATAACCATAGAAGCACCAAATCTAATTGATTTAGCTATATCCCCATGAGTACGAATACCTCCATCTGCAATAATTGGCTTAGTTGCTGCTCTTGAACACCAACGAAGTGCAGCTAATTGCCAACCTCCTGTTCCAAAGCCTGTTTTAATTTTAGTAATACATACTTTTCCAGGACCAATCCCTACCTTTGTAGCATCTGCACCAGCATTTTCTAGTTCTCTTACAGCTTCTGGTGTTCCTACATTTCCTGCAATAACAAAACTTTCAGGTAAATGCTTTTTTATGTGCTGAATCATATTAATAACTGCATTAGAATGTCCATGAGCAATATCGATTGTTATATATTCAGGTGAAAGATTTTCTGCCTCTAATTGTTCAATAAATGCATATTCTTCATCCTTAACTCCAACACTTATAGAGGCAAATAGGTTTTTCGCTTTCATATCTCTAATAAATTCTATTCTTCTCTCTGGCTTAAAACGGTGCATTATATAAAAATATCCGTTTTCAGCTAGATAAGTTGCAATTTTTTCATCTATAATTGTTTGCATATTTGCAGGAACTACAGGTAATTTGAAAGTCCTTCCTCCAAAAGTTATAGATGTATCACATTCAGAACGACTGTTTACTATGCATTTCGCTGGTATTAGTTGTATATCTTCATAATCAAATACGTTATCCATTTTTACCCCCACTACATACGAATAATTTTTATAAATGAAAATTTATAATTCGTACAACAGTGTATTATACATATATTTTGTATAAATGTCAAAATTAATTAAAGATTTTTTGCTTATATTGTTTATTTAATAGTTATATTAGAGGCAACAATGGGGAAGTAGATAATAGTACATCAACTCCTTTTCTTTTAAGTAGTATTAATAGAAAAAATACTCTATAGAAACTGATTTCGAAAACTTTAAAGATGAGTTTTAAGAAAGATAAATTAATAAATATGGATAGAAAAGAAGTATTGCTAGTAAATAAATTAGTTTTTAAATTTATATTAAAGCTTAAAAAAGAGGAATCAAAAGCATTAATCTATACCATACAAGAGTTGGATGAAAAGTCGCACATTAGTGTAGCTTTTTACTTTTTATAAATATGATAAAATATAAATAAGTGAAAATATAAAAATAAATTTAAAATGGTAGTGGTGGTGAATTTATTGAAGCAAGGGTTATATGAGCAAGTGATAAATACAGAAATTCAAGAACAACTTAACAATTTGGAAAATGAAAAGTTTATTATAGATAAAAGTAAGATAGATAATGAGGAAGCAAAGACAATTCTTTCTCAATATATATCTAAGGTAATTAGAAAATCTTTGAATTATATAAGAGATAAAGAAAAGGAAGATAGTGATAAGTTATTGAAACAAATAGAAGCTTGTAATGAGATTATTAATATATTAAGCGAAGTATCTAATGAAGATGATATTAAGAAGTATGAAATAGATAAAAATGGAGAAATTCTTAATGCTTTATATAGTAAGGTTAATAATAAAAAGGCTTTAAAGAAGGAAAAGGTAGTAAGGCCTGTAACTCCTTTATCTCAAAGTTCTTTATTTACAGGGGCTTCCTTAGAGCCTAATATGCTTGGTGAATTAAATAAGGAAATATTAACTTCTGATTCTATAGATTTATTAGTTTCTTTTATAAAATGGAGTGGACTTAGATGTATAATTGAAAGTCTAAAAGAAGCTACGATGGCTGGTAAAAAGTTAAGAATAATTACAACTTCTTATATGGGAGCTACTGATGTAAAAGCTATACAAGAGTTAAGTAAGTTACCTAATACAGAAATTAAGATATCTTATGATACAGAAAGAACAAGACTTCATGCAAAGGCTTATATGTTTAAAAGGGATACTGGTTTTACTACTGCATATATTGGTTCCTCTAATCTTTCTAATGCCGCTTTAACTTCTGGTTTGGAATGGAATATAAAAATAACAGAGCAGGATTCCTTTGATATTATTAGAAAATTTGAAGCAACCTTTGAAAGCTATTGGAATGATGGAGAATTTTTATCTTATTTAGGAACTGAGGAAGATAAAAATATATTAAAGAGATCATTAAATAAGGAAAGAAGAGTTGAGGAAGAAGAGTATAATTTTTCTTTTGATATAAGACCTTATGCTTATCAAAAGGAGATATTAGATAAATTAAGGGTTGAAAGAGAAATATTTAATAAAAATAAAAATCTAGTTATTGCAGCAACAGGAGTAGGTAAAACAGTAATTTCAGCCTTTGATTATAAGAATTTCTGCAAGGAAAATAAGAAACAGCCAAATAGATTATTATTCGTTGTTCATCGTGAAGAAATCCTTAGACAAGCAAGAGATACATTTAGAGCAATACTTAAAAATAATAATTTTGGTGACTTGATGGTAGGTGGTAATATTCCAGATAGTTTAGAGCATTTATTTGTTTCTATTCAAAGTTTAAATAGTAAGGATTTATGTGAATTAACTACGAAGGATTATTATGACTTCATTATAGTAGATGAATTTCATCATGCAGCTGCTCCATCTTATCAAAGATTATTAAGTTATTATAAGCCAAAGGTTTTATTAGGATTAACAGCAACTCCAGAAAGAAATGATAATAAGGATATATTTAAATATTTTGAAGATAGAATTTCTGGGGAAATAAGATTACCTGAGGCTATTGATAGAAAGTTATTAAGTCCTTTTCAATACTTTGCTGTTTCAGATTCAGTAGATTTATCTAAATTAAGATGGCAAAGAAAAGGCTATAATATAAGTGATTTAAACAATGTTTATACACGAGATGATATAAGAGTAAATGAGATAGTAACAGCATTAAACAAATATGTAACAGATATTGATGATGTAATAGGGCTAGGCTTTTGCGTAAGTAAAGAACATGCAAAGTTTATGGCAGAAAAATTCAATAGATTAGGAATTGATTCTATAGCATTAACTGATGAAAGTAAGAAGGAAGAAAGATCAGAAGCTAGAAGTAAGCTTGTAAATAAAGAAATAAAATTTATATTTGTTGTGGATTTATATAACGAAGGTATAGATATTCCAGAAATCAATACAATACTATTTTTAAGGCCAACAGAAAGCTTAACAGTATTCTTACAACAGCTTGGAAGAGGTTTAAGATTACATGAAGATAAGGAATGTTTAACAGTTTTAGATTTTGTAGGCCAAGCACATAAAAATTATAGTTTCGAGGATAAGTTTAGGGCCTTAATTGGAAGAAGTAATAGGTCTGTGAAAGATTATATTGAAAATGGATTTTTAACCTTACCTAAAGGTTGCTATATTCAATTAGAAAAGGAAGCAAAAGAATATATATTAAGAAATATAAAATCAACAACTAATTCAAAAGCAAATTTAATTAATAAGCTTAGAACTTTTAAGGCTGATACAGCTTTAGATTTAACCTTAGAAAACTTTTTAGAATATCATAACTTATCTTTAGTAGATTTTTATGGAAAAAGCAAAGATAGAAGTTTTTATAGAATGTGTGTATTAGCAGATGTAAGTGCAGACTTTAATGATAATAATGAAGATGAAATAACAAAGAAGCTATATAATTTATTATTTATTAACTCAAGAAGATTTATAGAATTTATAGTTAATTTAATAAGAAATAACAGTGATATTAATAATATTGAATTTACTCAAGAAGAATCATTAATTCTTAATATGATGTATTATATTTTCTATAATGATGCACCTAAGAAACTAGGATTACCTTCATTAAAGCAAGGTATTAATAGATTACTTAATAATAAAACTATGATGAAGGAAGTTTGTGATATATTAACTTATAATTATAAGAACCTTGAATTTGTTGATAAAAAAGTGGATTTAGGTTTTGAATGTCCTTTAGATTTACATTGTGATTATACAACAGATGTAATAATGGCTGCCTTTGGTTATTACAATGAAGATAAGAAGCCGGCCTTTAGAGAAGGAGTTAAATATTTTGAAGATAGGAAAACAGATATTTTCTTTATTACTCTAAATAAAAGTGATAAGGACTTTTCACCTTCAACTCTATACGAGGACTATGCTATAAATGAAAAATTATTTCATTGGCAAACACAATCAAGAACTTCAGTGGAAAGCCCTACTGCACAAAGATATATTAATCACAGAGAAACTAATAATAAAATAGCTCTTTTTGTTAGAGAATATAAAGAAAGAGATGGGTTAACATCACCCTTTACTTATCTAGGAACTTGTGAATATAGAAGTCATACTGGGAATAAACCAATTAGCTTTGTTTGGAAATTGCATGAAGATATCCCAGCTAAGCTAATAAACAAAGCGAACAAATCCATAATTATTTAATGGACACATATGATATCTTATGTGAAAGTAAAGTGTGAAGAAATAAAGATAAAGGAAGTAAAAAGATGAAAGTAATAGAGGTAGTGGCATCAATAATAAAAAGAGAAGATAAAGTTTTTATTACTCGTAGAAGTTATGGGAATTTTGCTGACTTGTGGGAGTTTCCAGGTGGAAAGATAGAACTTGGAGAAACAAAAGAAGAGGCATTAATAAGAGAAATTAAGGAAGAACTTGAACTAGATATTAATAATTTAGAGTATCTTACAACAGTGGAGTATGATTATCCAAGTTTTCATTTAACTATGCATTGCTTTATTTGTGATATATATGGTGGTACACTTAGTTTAAATGCTCATAATGATGCAAAGTGGGTTTCATTAAAAGAGTTGCTATTACAAAATTGGGTGCCAGCAGATGTTGAAGTAGTTGAAAAGCTATTAGAAGTTTATTAATATAATTGATTTGTATTTTTAGGAGACTATAGAATGATAATAACACAAACTTCTTTAGATTAAATAGTAGATTTAAGAATTACTTAAATTTAAAAAAATGTAAAATATAACCATATGTTTATTACAGTTATATAAAAATAGTTTTAAATAGATTCTATAATAAATTCGTATATTATTATAGAGTCTATTTTTTTATAAGAAATAAGTAAAATATTAAAAAATAAAATGTTAAATTATATAAATTTCAAGAACATTTCTCAAACCTCAGTTATATAATATTAACATAAACAAAATAAGTAATCCGATAGGAGATGAAGCGAAGACGAGAAGAGTAAATTAAAAAAAGCTTACAGAGAGAAATCTCCTTGGCTGTAAGGG
>JAHAIU010000138.1 GCA_018372555.1 Clostridium sp. | reverse complement strand
TAATAGGTTCTTGGGTAGGTGCGCAACTTGTACTTTTGCTAGACGAAAAATATCTGCAGTATTCATTAATGATAATTTTACCTATAGTTGCAATATTTTTATTATTCAATAGAAATTTTGGACAAGATACTGATATAAAGGAAGTTCCTATAAGGAAATTATATATTCTATCTTTTATAATAGGACTAATTATTGGAGTATATGATGGATTTTTCGGACCAGGAACAGGAACCTTTTTAGTTCTAGCATTTACAAGCATTTGTGGTTTTAATATGATTACAGCTTCAGGAAATGCAAAAATAGTAAACTTGGCTTCTAATTTAGCAGCATTAGTAGTTTATATACTAAATGGTAAGGTTAGCTTTATGATAGGAATACCAGCAGCTATATTTGCAGTACTAGGAAACTACATAGGAGCACATTTTGCAATAAATAAAGGAAGTAAATTTATAAAACCAGTGATAATTCTAGTTATATCAATGCTATTTATAAAGATAATAGTAGATTTTATATAAAATATTTGAAAATATGTCTTAATAAAAGTAAAACCTGGACCAGAGAGGTCCAGGTTTTTTTAAAATATAAAGTTCGCAACAAGAACTATTACAGGTAGTGTAATTATAGTTCTTTCCACAAATATTATTAATAATTGCTTTAGTGATACAGGAATTTTTGAGCCAAGTAGGACACCACCTACTTCAGACATATATATTAATTGAGAAACCGAAGTACAAGCAACTATAAATTTAGTCATATCACTAGTTATTGAGTTAGCAGCTAATACTGATGGAAGTAACATATCTGCAAATCCAACAACTAAAGTTTGTGATGCTGCTACAGCTTCTGGAACTTGAAGTAGGTTTAAATAAGGAATAAACGGTAAACCTAAAATTTGGAATACAGAAGTATATTCTGCAATTATTAAAGCTATAGTTGCAAGAGCCATAACTATAGGTAAAACTCCAAGCCACATATCTAAAACATTTTTAATACCATCAATTATAAAGGATTTAATTCCAGGATTGCTTCCGGATTTATCTATGGCCTTTTTATATCCCCAAGAAAAAGTAGTATATCCTTCTGGAATAGTTTCATCATCCTTTTTTTCTTTATCATTATAGTAAGTATTAGGAATTTTGCGTAAAGGATATATTCTTGGAAGAATAATAGCTGCAACTATTCCTGAAAATGTTACTGTTAAATAAAATGGAACAAATAAATGAGATAATCCAACGGTATCTATTACAATTAAACTAAAAGTTATTGAAACGGCAGAGAAAGTTGTACTTATTATAGCTGCTTCTCTTTTAGAATAAAATCCTTCTTCATATTGCTTATTAGTTAATATTATTCCTAATGTTCCATCACCAAGCCAAGAAGTAATACAATCTATTGATGAACGGCCAGGTAAAGTGAATACAGGCCTCATAACTTTAGTAAGAATTGCACCGAAGAATTCTAATAATCCAAAATTAAGTAATAGTGGTAATAATAAACCAGCAAAAAAGAATATAGTAAATAAAATAGTAAGTAAATCATTTAATACAAAAGATCCAGTTGCAGAATTTATTATCATTTTAGGACCAAAATTAAATAATGCTAGAACGCAGAATACTGCACCGAAAATTCTAGCTATAAACCAAATTGTGCTTACATTAAATAATGTGTTTAAAAATTCATTTTCCAAAATAAATTTTGGTCTAAATACTTTAGTGATTACGCTAAATATGGCGGATATACAAACCATAAAAGTAATAATAGCAGTTAAGTAGCCCTCTAAGGAATCAGCAAGAAATTTAGACATTAAAGCTACTGGTATAGTAATTTCTCCATTAAATTTAATAGGAACCATAAATAATAATATTCCTATTAAAGATGGGATAATAAAAGCAAGTGAATTCTTAAGAGAAAACTTGTCTTTAGTTAAATTTTTCATTTCGGTCTCCTTTATATCCAAGTTATTAATAATTATACATAGAAGTCAATTCTAATATAAAATTGACTAAAAAATCAATAGATTTTTATACAAAAATAACTAAAATTTATGCAAATTTATAAGTTGTAATAAAGTTTTTATATTTTATTAAATTAGTTCAGATAAAAAATATTTCAGTTAAGTAAATATAGAATCAACTTATATAAAAATTAAAAGATATATAAGCTTTCAATTAATGTAATTTACACTTTAAAATTATTTTTCACTCAAAATAATATAGGCTCTTAAAATGTAGATTGTTCATTGAAACAGATATATAATGTTAATATTTTCTTCCAATAAGGATAAACTAAAATCATTAATTAAAATTAAGGAGAATCTAATATGAGTAAGAAAAATGTTATTACATATTTAGTTATTTTTAATTTATTTGTGATATTAATAATATTATTAAGTAAAATTCTTATAATTAAAAACTTTTTTAAGGTAATTTTTGCAGTAGTGATTATACCTGTAATATTTGGAGTATTTCTATTTTATATACTTAAACCGCTAAACAATATCTTTTTAAAAAAGAAAATGAAAAGGGGCCTTGCAGCATCTTTAACAATAATAATATTTTTCTTTATAGGAGCAGGAATTATAAAATATTTTGCTGATTACTTTATAGATCAATTTATGAGTGTTAAAACTATATTTCTAGAAATAATTGAATCTAGAGGTGGTATTGGAAATATACAGAATATGGTTAAAGATAGTATATTTAATATAAATTATTATGATAAGTTTTTAGGGGATATTCAAAATTATTTATCTATGTTTACTACTAGCATTAGAAAGGTTTTTGATAAGGGATTACAATTATTTTCTGATGTTTTTTTAGTATTTTTGATAGTTTTTTATTTACTTAAGGATGAGGAGAAAATAAAGGAGTCATTAGAAAAATTATTTCCTAGGAAATATAGGGATAAGGCATATAAAGTCATAGAAGAAGGCGATGAAGTTCTATCAGCTTATATAATTGGGCAAGCAAAAGTTGCTTTATCATTATCAATGATGATGTTTATTGGATATAAAATAATAGGTATGGTTAATCCAATGATTTTAGCGGCAGTAACATTTATACTAGCATTTATACCTTTTATTGGTTTTTTCATATCACTAATACTACCCTACATAATAGCTATAGCTTTAGGTTGGAATATGTTATTAAAATTATCTATATTAGTTTTAGTTGCGCAAGTATTAAAGGGAAGAATAATTGTTCCTTTAATAATGGGGAAAACAATGAAAATACATCCTATTACTGATATTTTTCTAGTTGTTGGAGCAGCTACTTTAATCGGGCCTATTGGAGCTTTTGTTGTAGTACCATTTTATTCATTGGCAAAGGTCATCTATAAACATTTTAGTAAGGAGCTAGATGAAAAGATAAAAGAATTTAGAGAATAGAAAAATTTAGGTGCATTAATGTAGAAAAAATATTTGAAAATACTTATAATTAAACAAAGAAACGAATTCGGGGGATGAGTAGAAATGAATAATAGGGAACGAGTAAAAGAAGCTAAAAGGATAGTAGTAAAGGTAGGAACCTCCACTTTAACTTATGATAATGGAAGAATTAATTTAACTAGAATAGAAAAGTTAACTAGGATTTTATCAGATGTAATGAATTCAGGAAAAGAAGTTATATTAGTTACATCAGGAGCTATTGGGGTTGGGGTATCTAAGTTAAAGCTTAAAGAAAAGCCTAAGACAGTAAGAGAAAAGCAAGCTGTTGCAGCAGTTGGACAGTGTGAGCTTATGCATATATATAGTAAATTTTTTGGGGAGTATAGCCATACGGTAGGACAAGTTTTATTAACTAGAGATGTTGTGGAAGATGATCATATAAGAAAAAATGTGTGTAATACTTTTGAAACATTAATTGAAAATAGCATAATACCTATTGTAAATGAAAATGATACAGTTTCTATTGATGAGATAGAGAATATAGTTAAATTTGGTGACAATGATAATTTATCAGCAATAGTTTCTAAACTTGTAAAAGCTGATCTTTTAATAATTTTATCTGATATAGATGGATTCTATAATTCTGATCCAAGAAAGAATCCAAATTCAATGCTTATAAGAGAAATTAAGGAAATAACAGATGAATTAGAAGAATGCTGTGGTGGTGCAGGAAGTAACCTAGGTACTGGGGGGATGATTACTAAGTTAGCAGCAGCGAGAACTGCAACTGAATCTGGTGTTGATATGATTTTAGCTAATGGGGAAGATCCAGGGATAATTTTGGGAATGTTAGAAGGTAAAGAAATAGGAACTTTATTTGTAAGTCGCTAAGCAACCACAAAAAAATTAAGAGCGAAGAATGAATAGTTTAGGATATTTTGATATGAAAAACTTAGAATTTAAATTATAAATTTAAAAACAGAAAAATTATATGTATAAAGTAGGATATAGGAGGGATTAATTATGCGTACTATTGAGAGGTTAGGGAAAAATGCAAAAGAAGCATCTTATGACCTAGGTATTGCATCTACTACAGAGAAAAATACTGCTTTAGAGTTTATGGCGAAGGCACTATTAAATAATAAAAAAGAAATAATTAATGAGAATAAAAAGGATTTAGATGTAGCAGTTCAAAAAGGAACTTCTAAGGCTATGTTAGATAGACTTGCTCTAAGTGAGGAAAGAATAGAAGGTATGGCAAAGGGGCTTAGGGATTTAATATCTTTGGATGATCCAGTAGGTGAAGTTATTGAAATGTGGAAAAGACCTAATGGTCTTCAAATAGGAAAACAAAGAGTTGCAATGGGGGTTATTGGTATAATATATGAGGCTAGACCAAACGTAACTTGTGATGCAGCTGGACTTTGTTTAAAGACAGGAAATGCAGTTATATTAAGAGGTGGAAGCGAAGCTATAAATTCTAATAGAGCAATAGTTAATATACTAACTGAAGCAGTTAAAGAAGCTGGGCTTCCAGAAAACTCAATTCAATTAGTTGAAGATACTAGTAGAGAAACAGCAACTAAGATGATGAAGCTTAATGAATATATAGATGTTTTAATTCCAAGAGGAGGAGCAGGATTAATACAGGCAGTAGTTAAGAATGCGACAGTTCCAATTATAGAAACAGGAGTAGGTAACTGCCATATATATGTAGATGAAAAATGTGATTTTGAGATGGCTAAAAATATAATTGTAAATGCAAAGGTATCTAGAC
Source organism: Clostridium sp. (assembly GCA_018372555.1). Taxonomy (GTDB): domain Bacteria; phylum Bacillota; class Clostridia; order Clostridiales; family Clostridiaceae; genus Clostridium. The sequence continues at coordinate 2,311 of JAHAIU010000138.1, read as the reverse complement.
CATCAGTATGTAATGCAGCAGAAAAAATGCTTATTAATGAAAAAGTTGCAGATGAGTTTTTACCACTTATAGTAAAGGCTTTAAGAGAACATGATGTTAAAATTATAGGTGATGATAAGGTTCAAGCAATAATTAATGATGTAACAGCTGCAACTGAAGAAGATTGGAGCAAGGAGTACTTAGACTATATTATAGGAGCTAAGATAGTAAAAAATCTTGATGATGCTATAACTCACATTAATAAGTATGGATCAGGCCATTCAGAAGCAATAGTAACTGAAAGCTATAAGAACTCTCAAAAATTCTTAAATAAAGTTAATGCAGCAGCAGTATATGTAAATGCATCTACTAGATTTACAGATGGTGCAGAGTTTGGATTTGGCGCAGAAATAGGCATAAGCACTCAAAAGTTACATGCCAGAGGTCCAATGGGATTAAAAGAGCTTACAACTATTAAATATATTATTTATGGAGATGGACAAATTAGATAGAGTGCTACGCATGATGAAAAATTAAGAATAAATAATGGAAAATTAATTAAAAAAATTCTAAATAAGTTTAAAAAGTTAATATTTATATATTTTTAAAGGAGCTATTTTGGATATAGCTCCCTTAATTTTAATATTTTATTTTATGATCTATTTTTTAACTTATAAGATGATAATCCTAATAAAATTAATGAAATTATTAATAGTAAGCCTATAGTAGCTACTTCACCACTTAAATTTGAACCATAAAGTATATTACTATTTGATGAATTTATCCAAGTAGTTGGAATTATTTTAGATATATTCTTTAATATATCAGGCATAATATCTCTTGGCCAGAAGCACCCTCCAAGCATTGCAAAGGGCAGTATTATAAGAGTACTTATTGTTCCTGAAATTCTTAAATCCTTTGAATGAGTAGTTATAAATACTCCAAGAGAAATTGTAAATACTCCAAATATTAGGAACATTATATATAGGCTTAATGGTGAATCTCCTAAATTAAACTTGAATATATAGTTAAATGCAAGGAAGTACAGTGTAATTTGAATAAATGTAATTACTAAAAATGCAAGCAAGCTTTGGAATATATAATTAAATCTACTTAAAGGTGTAGTGAATAGTCTAGTAAATACATTCTTTTCTCTATCTTTTAATAAAATGTTAGTTGCAGCTGTTGCAGAGAACAGTAAATTAAGTACTATGAATCCCATTGCAGAATCAGTTTTAGATTTATTACCTTCTCCTTTATCCACACTTGTATATGATAATTTATAAGAACCATCTTCATAATATTTTAGTGCATTATAAAATTTATCTTTATCTCCATTAGAATTTTTAGCAAAAGTCTTTAATACATCTAAGTAGCTATTTAATGATGTACTAAGAGTAGTAGAAGTGTTACCTTCTTTAGCTTCAAAAGTTCTTATAGTAGGGTTTTCTCCGTTAATAAGAGATTCTGTATATCCTTCTGGGATAATAAGAGCAAAATCTATATTATTATTTATTAAATCTTCTTGTATCTTATCTTCTCCATCGGTGTTAATTTCAGCCTTATCTTCTATAGTTGAAATTATTTTTTCAGTAACCTCTGTTTTGTCATTATCTATAACAGTAACTTTTAAAGGAGCTGTGCCATTAGATCCTGAAAAAGCAATTAACATAAAGATTAGAGGTAGTACAACTAAGAATAGAAGATTCATTTTTCCTCTAAATAGTCTTTTTAATGTTGCTTTAAATATTGTCATGCTATTTCTCTCCTTCCTATTATATTTGCACCTACGAATAGTAGAGCAGAAATAATCCAAAGTCCAATAATAGAAAGAATTATATCGTTATTAGCTCCCCCATAGATACTCTTAAACATAGCATCAGAAGCCAAGTAGTTTGGTGTAAGTCTTGATATGGTGCCAAGTACTCCACTAAAGTTTACTTTTACAAAGCCTCCACTTAAAAAGGTGAATATAGGAACTATTACATTTAACAGCGCAAGTCCAATAAGCCCTTTCTTAGTAGCCATTACAGCAAATATACCAAGCATTGTTGATAAGACTGATAATGAAAAAGCAGTCAGTAATATTATAGGCAAGCTACTACCAAAGTTAACACCAAAAGCGAGGTTCGAAACTAGCAATAATATAAGTACCTGTACCATTATAGTAATAATTACTCCAATAGCTTCACCAATAAATATTTCTCCAAGCTTTAATGGAGTAGATCTAAATCTATACCCAATTGTTCCATAGTAAGATTTATCTATAGCAAAGTTAGCATAAATTGATCCGTACATTATTATCATAACAAGCATAGTTATTGAATAATAA
>JAHAIU010000137.1 GCA_018372555.1 Clostridium sp. | reverse complement strand
AAAAAAAGTCATTTTAGCAATCTAAAATGACTTTTGAAATTATTATATTCTTACTTTTTATTTTTTTAATACACTATCAATTAATGGTCTACATCTTCCACAAGTAGTTCCCGCCTTAGTAATTTCTCCTATTTTTTCAACAGTATCTGCACCATTATTTACAGTTTCTATAACTTCTTTCATAGAAATATTATTGCATCTACATACAGATTCTAATATTCCTATAACTTGACTTGTACACCCTCCGCAGCAAGTTGCAGCTCCAGTTTCCATCATAATATCCTCTAAATTTCTAGCTCCTTCAAGCATTGCCTTTCTTATCTCTAAGTAGCTAACATGTCTACATCTACAAATTTTTATTTCCCCCACCATAAAAAACCTCCAAATTTTTTTATAATATACCTTTATATTTTTGAAATTTTCTATATAATTATAAAGGTATGATATTATATAATCAACTTATTTTGCATTTTGAATGTATATTATATTGTTAAATTTTAAACATTTTCTTGTATTTACTATTATTTAATGCTATAATTTAAATGATAAGCATTATTTGTTGAGAATATATTTCAAGCCTTTAGTGCTACTAAATTTTAAAAAAGGGGTGCAATGTATGAAGCAAGAATGGATCAACTTTAAAGAAGGTCAATGGACTAAATCTGTTGATGTTAGAAACTTTATCCAACTTAACTACACAGAATATAAAGGTGACGATAGCTTTTTAGCTGGAGCTACTGATGCAACTAAAAAATTATGGGATGAAGTAAGTGAATTATTCAAAAAAGAAAGAGAAAACGGTATTTTAGATTTAGATACTGAAACTGTTTCAGGAATAAATGCATATAAAGCTGGCTATATAGATCAAGCTTTTGAAAAAATCGTTGGTGTTCAAACTGATGCTCCATTAAAAAGAGCAGTTATGCCTTTTGGTGGAATAAGAATGGCTGAAAATGCTGCAAAATCATATGGTTATGAAGTAAGCCCTAAAATTTCTGAAATATTTACTAAATATAGAAAGACACATAATCAAGGTGTTTTCGATGCTTATACAGATGAAATGAGACTTGCAAGAAAATCTGGTGTTATCACTGGTCTTCCAGATGCTTATGGTAGAGGAAGAATCATAGGTGACTACAGAAGAGTTGCTCTATATGGAGTAGATAGATTAATTGAAGATAAAATGGCTCAAAAGAAGAGTTTAGAAGTTAAATGCATAGATGAAGATATTATTAGATTAAGAGAAGAAATCTCTGATCAAATCTTAGCTTTAAAAGAACTAAAAGGCCTAGCTGAAACTTACGGATTTGATATTTCTAAGCCAGCAACTAATGCTAAAGAAGCTATTCAATGGTTATACTTTGGATTCCTTGGAGCTATAAAAGACCAAAATGGTGCTGCTATGTCTCTTGGAAGAACTTCTACTTTCTTAGATATATATATAGAAAGAGATTTAAAAGCTGGATTAATCACAGAAGAAGAAGCTCAAGAATTAGTTGACCATTTTGTTATGAAATTAAGACTTGTTAAATTCTTAAGAACTCCAGAATACAACGATTTATTCTCAGGAGATCCAACTTGGGTTACTGAATCAATCGGTGGTATGGGATTAGATGGAAGAACTTTAGTTACTAAGAACTCTTTCAGAATTCTTAACACATTATATACTTTAGGACCATCACCAGAACCAAACCTAACTGTACTTTGGTCAACTAGATTACCTCAAGGATTTAAAGATTTCTGTTCTAAGGTTTCTATTGATACAAGCTCAGTTCAATATGAAAATGATGATTTAATGGCTCCATACTGGGGAGATGATTATGCAATTGCTTGTTGTGTATCTGCAATGAGAGTTGGTAAGCAAATGCAATTCTTCGGTGCTAGAGTTAACTTAGCTAAGACTTTACTTTACGCTATAAACGGTGGTAAAGATGAAAAGTACGGAATGCAAGTAGGACCAAAACTTGCTCCTATCACTAGCGAATACTTAAATTATGATGAAGTAATGGAAAAATTCGAAATAATGACAGATTGGTTAGCTAACCTTTATGTTAATACTTTAAATGTTATCCACTACATGCATGATAAGTATTCATATGAAAAATTACAAATGGCTTTACATGACAGAGACGTATTTAGAACAATGGCTTGTGGTATAGCAGGACTTTCAGTTTGTGCTGACTCACTTTCAGCTATTAAATATGCTAAAGTTAAGCCAATAAGAAATGAAGAAGGAGTTGCTATTGATTTCGAAATCGAAGGCGATTTCCCTAAATACGGAAATGATGATGATAGAGTTGATGAAATAGCTGTATATCTAGTTGAAAACATGATGAACAAGATCAGACAAAACAAGACTTACAGAAATGCATACCACACTCAATCAGTATTAACTATAACTTCAAACGTTGTTTATGGTAAGAAGACTGGTACTACTCCTGATGGAAGAAAAGCAGGAGAACCATTTGCTCCAGGTGCTAACCCAATGCACGGAAGAGATAACAGTGGTTCATTAGCATCATTAAACTCTGTTGCTAAATTACCATATGAGCATTCACAAGATGGTATTTCAAATACTTTCTCAATAATCCCAGATGCTTTAGGAAAAACTCCTGAAGACAGAATTAAGAACTTAAGTTCATTAATGGATGGATATTTTGGTCAAGATGCTCATCACTTAAATGTTAATGTATTTGATAGAGAAACTCTATTAGATGCTATGGATCATCCTGAATTATATCCTCAATTAACTATAAGAGTTTCAGGTTATGCTGTAAACTTCATTAAGTTAACTAGAGAACAACAATTAGATGTTATAAACAGAACATTCCATAAATCAATGTAATATAAAAGGCTGCTGAAAAGGCAGCCTTTTTTCATCTAGCTATTTACATATTCAAAACTAGCCCTATTACTATCTAAATCAAATATTAATTCATCTTTTTTATAAAACTTAAAGTTTGCTTTACAAATCAAGTTTTCATATATAGTTCTAACCATTTCTCCCCCATTAGGAGCTAACAGACTTTGTGGAGATAGTTCTTTTATTTTTACTTCTAGTTTATAAGGACCTCTTTTTATTGCTAACCCTTTTTCATCATATGAGACTAGCTTAACTCCATTATATGTAGCTAATCTATACTCCCTACCTTTATAATAAACTACTGCTATGCATCCCTTAAATTCAAAACCTAAGAATGGTATATCTGCAATAGATACCATTATACTAGTATCTTCCACAGAAAAATCATTACATTGAGTCCATAAGTAGGTTTTAGGAAATGATCTGCCCCAATCTTTCTCTATGTATCCAAAATCATTATTAAAAATTATTTCTTTATTATTTAATGATAAGGTTCCATTTACTTCATGATTTAAGCTTAAAACACCATGGAAACATTCCATAAATGGAAAGTATGCAAAAGGCCCCATAATATCTCCTTTTATTGGAGTAATATCGCTATAAATAAGCCTACCCTTAATATTAACATCTTTACTTCTAATATTTAAAACTATCCCTTTAATAGAAAAAATATTATCTTTTATTTTTATTGTAAGCTTATCATCACTTATAGAAAAATCCTTAAAATCATAATTAACATTATAGGCTTTTTCTTCAGTTATTATTTGAATAAAAGCATACTTATTTCCATCTTTACTAATATTAATTCCAGGTATAAGGGCTATACTATCCTCTTTAGATTGCTGTTTAAAATACCACCCTTCAAAAAAACTTTTTTTCTTATGATAATTATCACTCTTCTTCATACTTTAACTCTTTAATTGAAGGAGAATCTAATAAACTTCCCTTGTAGTCAAACCTTGATCCATGACAAGGACAATCCCATGATAAATCATCATTATTCCATTTTAATTCACAACCTAAATGAGGACATTTATTAGATACTGTATGGACTTCTCCATTTTCAGTTTTATAAATTCCAACTTTCTTTCCTTCATGGATTATTACATCTGCTTCACCATTATTGACATTTTCAATAGTTGATAACGGAATTCTTATCTTTTCTGCTATAAAGTTATATGTTGTTTCTAGACCGTCTACGGCTAGATTTTTAATAGATGCTGTAAAATCAAACCTATTTGGTGAGAATATCTCGTTAAAATCATACTCTTTTCCTGTAATTAACCCACTTATTATAATGGCAGAAACCATAGATGAAGTCATTCCCCACTTATTAAATCCAGTTGCTACATATACATTAGGCATTTCTTTTGAATAATATCCTATAAAAGGAATACCATCAGAAGTGATACAGTCCTGAGCTGACCAGTGATACTCTTCCACTGAATTCTCAAAGTGCTTTTTAGCAAAATTTCTAAGCTTATCATAAGATCCACCAGCTTCATTATCACCAGTTCTACCACCAGCACCACCAAGTATTAAGTAATCCTTATATCTTCTAAAGGAATATCCTCCATCCTTTTCATCTATGTACATTCCATTTAATATTTGAGCATTTTTCAATGCAATAACATATTCTCTTTCTTGATGCATCCTTAAGAAATAAAACCCTGGAACATTTATAATTGGGAAGTGAGTTGCTACTACTATATGCTTTGCTTTAATTTCCCCCTTATCAGTTATTACTGTATTTTCCTTAACTTCTATAGCTTTGGTATTTTCATATATAGTTAAATCCTTTGCTATAAAATTCAAAAACTTTACAGGATTATAATTAGCTTGATTTTTAAACTTAACAGCCTTTGCAACTTCAAAGGGAAGCTCTGTTTTATCTACTAATTCTGCATCAATTCCTAATTTCATAGCTGCTTCATATTCCTTGATAATCTTTTTAGGGTCATCTAGAGAATAAACATAAGCATCTTCTTTTTCGAATTCACAATCAATATTATTCTTTTTTATTATTTCTTCATAATTCTCTAAAGCAAGTTTATTGGCATCTGCATATTTCTTAGCATTTTCTTCTCCAAACTCCTTAATTAATTTATCATATATAATATTATGTTGTATTGTTATCTTAGCAGTAGTGTTAATAGTATTTCCCTTTAATACCTTTCCCCTATCTATTACTATTGCCTCTACTCCTTTTTCCTTAAGCATATATGCTGTAAGTAACCCTACAATTCCTCCCCCTATAATTAAAACCTCAACCTCCTTAGAATTATTTAATGCTCCTCTATCTTTAATATCATAACTTTCACTCCAAATTGATTTCATAGTATCACTCCTAAATAATAATATTTTCTTATTATTTAGTCTTACCTAATTTCTCTTTAATTATTGGATGATTATTAATTATTTCTATAAAGTTTTCAATTTTCTCAAAGGTATCTTTACTTAATACATGTTCTATCTTTTCTGTTTCTTCTAATACATTTTTAGTAACTCCTATAATTTTTAAAAACTTTTCAACAGTATTATGTCTATATAATAAATATTCCCCATATATATTCCCGTCTTCAGTTAATCTTATATATCCATATCTCTCATAAGTTACTAAACTTATATCATTTAATTTCTGTATCATCTTAGTTGTGGATGCAGGTCTAACATTAAGCTCCCTAGATAAATCCCCCACTCTAGTAAACCCTTTATCAGAAGATAATCTATAAATCATCTCTATGTAATCCTCCATAGACGCTGTTATAATACCTATATTAGACTTAAAATAATTATTAAATGTATAAAATCCATCTGCCACAATATTTCCCCCAAACATTTACTCCCTCAATATATCTATATTGTAAATTCTAATATTAATTCATAAATATTTTTTTACTAATATCAAAAGGTATCTGTATTAATTATGTTAATTTGATACAGATTTTTTTACATTAAAAATGACTATACCATAATTCACTGTAATTATTATGATATAGCCATTTTGTAATTATATAAATCTTATTATATTAAACTTTAAACTTCTTAATTATGTCGTTTAGATTTTTAGCATTATCCTTTAACCCTTCTGCTTCATTAGCTATTTCTTGTAATCCTGAAGATTGTTCTTCTGAAGCAGCACTTAACTCTTCTGTAATTGCAGCCGTTTCTTCTCCTACAGCCGATACTTCTGAAATTTTAAATACAACATTATCTTTACTCATAGTAATTATATCTAATGAATTCGTTACTTCTTCAATATTAGTTTCTAATTCATTAATTATTTTATCAATTACTTCAAACTTAATTTTAGTTGCAATCAAACTCTCACCAGTTTCATCATTTAATTTACTAGTTTTCAATATCTCTCTATCTAATTCACTTATACTTCTCTTTATTTCATCAATTACTAAATTAATTTCTGATGCTGATTTTGCTGATTCTTCTGCAAGTTTTCTTACTTCTTCAGCTACAACCGCAAATCCTTTACCTACTTCTCCAGCCCTAGCAGCTTCAATACTTGCATTTAAAGCTAAAAGATTAGTTTGTTCAGTAATTGATTTAATTACTTCTACTATAAGTCCTACCTGATTTGATTTTTCAGATAGTAAATTAACTTTATTAACTATATTATCATTTGATTCTTTGTTTTCAGCATATTTTTCACTTAATTCCTCAATAGCTATCATACCTTCTTGTGAAGAAGACTTAACTTCATTTGAAGTTCTAAGCATTTTTTCAGAGCTTGCAAGTGATTTATCAATTTCTTCTTCAAGTCCACCAACAATTATAACACCTTCTTCTAATTGTGCTGCTTGGTTAGTTGCTCCTTGTGCAATTTCTTGAACAGATTTTGCAATTTCTTCTCCAACATTACTTGATTCAGATATAATATTAAATAATGTGCTACAACCCTCATTAACACTTTCAGATGCTTCTTTAACTCCAGATAATAAAGCTCCCATATCATTCACTAGAGCATTAGCACCTTCTAACATAGATGTTACTTCTATATTATAATGCTCATTTATCTCTGCATATTCAGTGAAATTACCATCTTTTATTTTATTTATAATTTTAACTACTTCCTTAATTGGAGACGTTAATTTTCTTGTAAATATTCTTGAAGAAATTGTCAATACTGCAATTGCTAAAACTAAAATTATAACAGGTATTATAATTTCTTTTACATACAAGGATATAAGTTCCTTACTTTGTACAAATACACAAATTGTATATCCACTTTTCTTTTCAATAACTTTATTTACTGAGTAATTTAAATCATTTATTTTAATATACTCACTTTTTCCATCTTCAATATTAAGAACCTTTTCTATCCATGGTAGATCATTAACATTTTTCCCTATCATATTAGAATCTTCATCAGCAATTATAGTTCCATTAGGTGTAAAGATAGTTGAATAAGCACTATTCATATTATCTATCTTCTTAACTGTGTCTGATAACTTTTCTAAATTTTTATCTATAGCTATTACTCCTTGTAACTCTCCCTTATCATTAAAGACAGCCTTAGAATAAGCAACCATTATTTTTTTACTAACTACATCAATATAAGGCTGTGATACTACAACTTCCTTAGGATTATTTATAGCCTCCTTATACCA
>JAHAIU010000136.1 GCA_018372555.1 Clostridium sp. | reverse complement strand
TATTACAAATAATACTGGTGCTGCGAACATAAATGAGAATTCAATTGGTTCTGTAACACCTGCTAATATTGATGTAACAGCAGCTGGTATTAATATAGCTTTAATCTTTGTTTTATTTTTTGGTAATGCTGTGTGATACATAGCTAAACATGCACCTATTAAACCAAACATTTTAGAAAGTCCTCTAGCATCCCAAATTACTGATGCTGAAAGTTTAGCTATTGTTGGATCAGCCATTTCTGCAAAGTAAATATTTCTAGCTCCTTCAAAAACTTGACCTCCAACTTCTGCAACTCCCCCTAAAGAGCTATATAAGAATGGCGTATAAACTAAGTGGTGTAATCCTGTTGGAATTAATAATCTTTCTAATGCACCATATGTAAATATACCAAAGTTTCCTGAGCCTTGTATAAATTCACCAAGACTATTGATAACATTTTGTACTGGTGGCCATACATAGCTAAATAATACAGATAAACCAACAGTAACTGGTATTAATATTATAAATACTAATCTAGAACCACCATAAATTTGGAAAGCTCCATCAAATTCTTTTTCACAGAACTTATTATGTATATAGGCAACAACAATCCCCAATATAATTCCTAAGAAAACTCCCATATCAAGAATTTGAACTCCTAATACAGTAGTTTGTCCACTTCCTCTTAAAGCATCTGCTGGTGCTAGCTTTTCAGTTAGTGTTAAAAATATATTCATTGCATTTATAAATACTAAGAATACTAAAAGTGAGGTAAATCCAGCCTCCGCCTTTTTCTTCTTTGCTAATCCAACTGCTAGTCCCACACAAAATATAATACCTAAGTTAGTTAATATTGAAACTAGTGAGCCTGATAGCATTTTACCAAGTCCATATACCATATCATTTTTAAGAAATGGTAAGTACTCTGCTAATTTTGCATTTGTTAGTATATTACCTATCGCTATTATTATACCTGCAATTGGTAATATCAAAACTGGTACAAACATCCCCTTAGAAAAGTCTTGTAGTTTTGTCATTATCTTTTCTTTCATAGTTAATCTCCCTCCATTACGTTTTCAGAAACCATTTACATTTTTCATTATAATTAGCAGTCTACTTTTTGTATATAGATTTTAGGTTCAAAAAAACGTGTTACCCAATTAGATAACACGTTACTTAGATTACTTGTTTTTTCGCTTATAATACTCATATATTAAAAGCTCAACTAAAACTAATACCTTCGGGAAAAAAGTATTTGGCATTAAATTTCTATCGTCTAACTTATTTGCATCATCAATTTTAAAACTTATATCTGCTAGTTTACTTATGCTATTTTCTCTTTCGTTAGTAAAAGATACAACTTCTATTCCATATTCTTTTGCAGTCTTTACCTTATTTAAAACCATAGGTGTTTCCCCTGATTTTGATATTACTATTATAGAGCTTATATAATCTAAATTATTTTCAAAAACTCCTATTGAATCTGTACCATTGGATAATATACATCTTTTCCCCATTACTAATAGCTTCTTATTTATATATTCAGCGACTATTCCTGAAAATCCATTTGCATAAATAAAAATAAACTTGTTATCTTCACTAAATAATATATCAATAAATTTATCAATACATTCAGTGCTATTCCCCTGTAAAAGTCCCTCCATATTAAGGCTATCAACAAAACCTCTCTCATCTATAGTATCCCCAAAGTTACTTTTCTTAAGAGCAGCCAAATTATATTGCATTTCTAAGAATCCAGAATAACCTAATTTTTTGGAAAGTCTCATAACTGTAGATGTAGAAGTAAAATTATTTTTTGCAATTCCTCTTACTCCAAGCTTATTAACTTCGTCTATATTATCTGCTATGTAATTTAATACCTTTATTTCTATTTCTGTAAGCCCCTTATTTTCTATAAACTTTGATAAATCCATTAAATCTCCTCCATTGTTATAAGAAGATTATATATTATTTTAATAACTTTTTCATTGTATAAATTATACAAATGGTAATATTATATCTTTATTTTGTCCTCTAACTTTTTAATAGCCTCTTCTATCCCTTTACTTCTTGTTTCTTCCTTTTTAGCTGATATTATCCATTGAAAATACTTTCTTTGCTGAGAATAAGATAAGCTTTCATAAAATTCATTCGCCTTCTTGTTTAATATAAGCCTTTCTTTAAAGTCTTCTGGCAATTCTATTTTTCTTTCTTCATCATCTTTTTCTAATTCAACAATAATTGTATCACCAAAACTTTTGCCTATCTTACTTCTTATTTCCTTTGTTATCCCAATCATATAGCAAGGTAAACCCATCCTTACAACTGATCCTCTATATTCAACATTATCAAATTTCACTTTAACCTTTAACCTCTTAACTCCAAACTCTTTTTCAATATCTAAAGGTACCTCTATATATGTCGCATCTTTTCCATCATGCTTTTTTATTTCTGCTTCAAAGTTATATTTCTTCATATATTTCTCCTGTTTCTATTAATTAAATTGTAGTTTTACTTTAATAAAATTATAAATTAATTTCAATGTATAATACTGGCTTGCAATTCTATATCTAATAATTCTTCTTATAAATACTAATAGTTTGGATATCCCTTTATTATGAACTTGGAATAAAATGAGAATACGTAAAATTGCTTATAAAAAACCTATAAACGGGCTCTTATTTAGAATCACGTTTATAGGTATGCATATTAAATTATTTTAATTAGAGTATAATTAAAAATTGTCTCTGCTAATATTATATTCAATTTCCTTCTCTAATAATTTAACTTCTTTAAAGGCAATTCCTTTAAATAAATTTTGAGTTCTTTTATTAACCTTCTTTATTTTGCAATTACATTATCTCCTCTCATTTAAAAGAAAGCAACCTTTAAAGCTATTAAAAGTATTTTTCTGTAATTTTACTTATTACAGCTATTTATAAAATCATCAAATATCTTTCTCTGATCTTCAAAATCCTTATATAATAGTTCAGGATGCCATTGTACCCCTAGTACAAACTTTTTATTTTTTAAATAGATACTTTCCACTAAATTATCTTCAGTAATTCCAGCAATATCTACTTTATCAGATATACTTTTTACGCCTTGGTGATGAAGTGTATTTACCATAATTTCTTCTTTTTTAATTATATCAAATAACAAAGATTCCTTATTTATAATAATCTTATGAACTAATTTATTATAAGGCTTTTCTTGTCTATGATTACTTTCTTTATTATTATACTTCTCAACTTTCAAATCTTGATATAAACTTCCTCCTAAATATGAGGTTAGCAATTGAAAGCCTCTACAAATAGCTAATATAGGCTTATCTGATTTTAAGATTTCTCCAAGCAAAATAGCTTCCATAGTATCTCTTGCTGTATTAATATATCCACAATAGTTTTCTTTTTTTTCATTATATATCTTAGGATTTATATCTTGTCCTCCTGTTAGCAAAAATCCGTCAAATCTATAAGCTAAATTTTTTATATCCTCTTCATTATCTATTAATGGTAAAATAACGGGTATTCCACCTGCATCAGTTATAGCATTTAAATATGCAGGTAGCATCCAAATACTCTCTTTTTCATCATCAAATAGTGCTGTAACTGCAATAATTGGTTTCTTCATAATATATCCCCTTTCTTCAATATTCACTATTAAAAGTTCCTCTTACTTATATAATATCATTTGTTCAATAACTTTTGTTCCCTGATTAATTAATTATTCATACTTAAATAATACTATTTATTATTTAAAATATTAATATATAATATACGTATTACTTACTTCCATGGGAGAGATATTATGAAAATACATAAGCGAAATTTAAAGAAAATCAACCTTACTAAAATTGGTGGATTAAATAATTCTAATTATTTATTTCAGATTAATAATAAAAAATATGTATTAAGGGTTCCAAGTAAAGATAATAGAAATAACTTTATTAATGAAAGAAAAATATTAGACCTTATTTCACCACTAAATATTTCACCATTAATTAAATATAATAATTCAAAGGGTGTCTTAGTTAGTGAGTTTATACCATCAAGTAAGATTACACTAGAATTATATAACTCTAAAACTTTTATTAATAAAACAGTTTCATCTTTAAAAAAATTACATACAAATAGCTGTAGTATATTTTTTAACCCCTTTAATGAAATTTATAAAAATATATATTATTTAAAAGATATCAATTATAAATTTCAACATAATTTAAATGGAATATTAAATAAATTAAAAGATATTGAAGAAATTTATTGTAATAATCTAGATCTAGGTTTATGCCATAATGATTTAAATACTTCGAATATACTATATACAGAAAATAATATTTTCTTTGTTGACTTTGAGTTCTCTGGAATGGGTGATGTATTTTTTGATTTGGCTACTCTTTCTTGGTTTTTAAATGATAAATTAAAAATAGAATTACTTAATATTTATTTTGGCTATTTTAACCTTTCTTTAAAAGAAAAACTAGAGAATTATATTTTTGTAGTAAAATTGTGGAATGCAACTTGGAGCTTTATAAAATCTATAAATAGCAATAGCCATTATGACTATAGATTAGGTGGAAATATGATATTAGATGATTTAATTAAAAACTATCTTTAATTGAAACTTTCCCTTAATTAAAAACTCTATTAATGAAAAATTCTAATTTATCTAAGTAGTTTTCCTTTTTTACAGTTTAACACTTGTTTATTTCTTACATATAATAAAGAAGCAATACTTTGGAGTTCTTAATTTGGACTATAATAATTTTTTAGAAGAATTAGAAGAATATATAAGAAACTCAGATTTAAGTATAGGCCAAGCTGAAATTCTTGGAGCTACTTTAAACTCCCTAGGATATCTTATAATAGCTTATGCTGCTAAAATAGATATTTATGAATTACTAAATGATGAAACTAATAGTGATGCTGCCTTTAGAACATTTCTTTTAGGTCAAAGTATTATTGCTTTGGGATATTCAATACTATGGGTAGTATCTTTAAATAGATTAAAAACTAAAATATTAGAAAATGATTATTTAGAAAAGCAAAATAGCCTTAAGGCTTATAGGAAGGTAGAAATATCATACCTTCTAAGCGCCTTTGCTAACTTTCTTAGACTTGAAGCCTTTTACGAACTACTTGTACTTAAAGATGAAGAATTAAATGAAGAAGATAATGAAGAAGAATAATGGCTGTATCAAATTTATTATAAATTTTGATACAGCCATTAATATATTGCCTTAGCTTTATATATTCTATTTATATTTCTTTATTACTTGAATTGCTAGACAGCTTGGTCCCCCTTGAGTTATAAATGCTGGTCCTAGCTTCTTTATTTCTAAATCTATATTTTCAATCATTTCTCTTAATATAGCTTCTGCTTCTTTAGCCAATTCTATATTACAACCATGAGAAATATAGTATTTATAATCACTATTTACACCTATTTCTTTTAAATGATCTACTATCTTTTTTATAGCCTTTTTATAAGTTCTCTTAGCTGTAAATTTTTCCATTGTCTTACCATCTCCAGATAAAGCCATTACCGGAACTAAACTTATTATACTTCCTACTTTTCCTAATAAAGAAGAAATTCTTCCCCCTCTAACTAGAAAATCAAAATCATGTGGAATTAAAAATGATCTAGATGTATCTTTAAGCTTATTAATTACATTTACAACTTCACTTTTAGTTAATCCATCTTCTACAAGTTTAACTGCTAAATCTACTAAATACCTATGAGGTCCACATAAAGTTTGTGAATTAATAACTTCTATTCTATCTGGATTACTATCCATATTTTTAGCCATACAAGCTGAATTATATGTTCCAGATAATCCATCTGCCATCGAAATATTAATTATTTCATCATCTTTATATTTATTTTGCAGTTCTAAAACACCACCTATAGATGGTTGAGAGGATTTAGGAACATGGCCTTTATTGATAATCTCAATAAATTCTTCTGAATTAATTTCCTCATATTCCATATAAGTTTTATCATTTATAGTTACAATTAATGGAGAAATATCTATATTATTAGCTTGTCCTTCATTAACTGAATAAAGTGTAGATGAATCTGATATTATTTTAATCATCTTTAGTCTCCTATCACTATTTTATCTAGTAAATCTATAGTTACCTAGTTAAGATTAACATCACATTTATTGTAGGTCAACAAATATTTTGTAAACATTTAATTTTTTAATTAATGAAATAGTAACATATAGCTAACCTTAAAATAGAACTAACTAATATAAACCTTTGTTCCTTCTAGAATATTATCAAATATCCACTTTGCATTAACTTTTTCAAGTCTTACACACCCATCTGATAAAGTCATTCCAAACCTTCCATCTCTTACACTTCCATCTAAGTTATATATAATTGAATGAAAAAGATAATTTCCTTTAAATTGAGTATAATACCAACATTTATATCCCTTTTCTACGCCAAAATAAAGACCCTTTATTCCTACTGTAAAAGTTCCATTTGGAGTAGGAGTAGACTTCTTTCCTATTGTACAAAGATAACTATGAATTAAAGTCCAGTTATTTTTATATCCTGTAAAAATATTAACTTTAAAATTCTTTTTATCTACCCATATAAAATATTTAGTATTGCTTGAAAAATCTCCTGAATTTATATATTTAGTAATATTTTCAGTATAATTATCCTCTCCTCTAAAATAGGTAATTATTTTATTTAAAATTCTCAAGTTAATGCCTCTCTAATATTACTTACAACTTATACTATGCAATATTAATTAAATATTCTAAAAAACTCTTAATCATTTTCTATGTAACTAAGTTGCATCCAATTAATTGTTTTCCTTATATATTGACATCAAATAAAATAAATTCTAGGAGGAAATATAAATGAAAAATAAAAAATGGTTAATAGAGGCGGTTATTTTAGTTTTTTCTTTTTTATATCAGCCTTTTTAATAAAACCTATAGGAGTATCCACTCAATTCTCAGTTTTATCAGGTATAATTCAAAGATGTTATACGAAGTGTAAGTGGATATATTTGCTATTTCTGTATTTGCAACTGTAATTCCAACAGCAATTATTTTAAATAAGAGATGAACTAATAAGAGGAGTGCTTAATTATGGAAATTATATTAGTAATATTATTAGGTGGATTTTTTTGGATTTGCTCTTTTCCTAGCAAAAGCTACTAATTTAAATAAAATACTAAAAATGTTACGATTAGAAGATTTATCCCTTGCAAAAATAATTATTTTTGCTATAGGATTTTCTAGTGTACTATTATCTTTATCTAACGCTCTAGGAATCTTTGATATATCTAATTTAAGTGTAAAAACTATGAATCTTGGCGTAGTATTAGGTGGACTTTTATTGGGATTTGCTTTTGGCTCAATAGAAAAATTCCCATCAATATTTGGTTTTGGTTTTACTGGGTTATTCCTAGTAGGTGTATTATTTATGATAGCAGCATATTTCTTACCAACTTCAATTTTAAAAACTGAAGATAAATAATATTACAAAAAGG
>JAHAIU010000135.1 GCA_018372555.1 Clostridium sp. | reverse complement strand
TTGTTATTTCTGATTTATATTTTTCAAGTCCTAATTCTAATTTTGCTAAACTTTTTAAAAACATATCTTGTTGGTCAACTGATAAAAATGAGGTAATCTATATTAATCTCCTACCTTCCTCTGAAAAGTCAACTTTATTTAATACTGCATATTTCTAATAAATTAGAATCAGGATCTTTTAAAGAAAAATAAGTTATATTATTCCATTCTTTTAGCTCAGAAACACAGATTCCTCTTTCTAAAAATTTATCTCTTCGACCAATAATGTCGTTACAAAAAATGTTGAAAGTAACATCTTTGGTCACATCTAACTCTTGTTGGACCAAAGTAATATCGGTTTCACCAAGTTTAAATGCACAGATATTATCCATCTCCCAATTAACAAGTAAATCGAGATTCTCTTGATACCATTTTTTAGATCTTTTTATATCCTTTACCCTAATAAACACTGTTCCTATATGCACATTATACCTACTTTTCATCACAATATTTTTAAGTTCATTAATAAATACTGACCATCGTCTTGTGTTAAGACCGTTACTTTTTGAGATTTATTTTTAAATTTATCATATAAATTTAAAATAATTTTTGGAACCTTTAGAGAAAATAATTTATTGTTGACTTGAAATGTTTCTATTGATACTTCTTTAGCTTCAAGTTTGTTAGTTACACTTACGACATCAGTATACAAATAGGTAGTGTTACTAATTTTATTGATGAGTTTTTCTAACGATCTTCCAACAACTATTTCCTCTATCTCTATCAGAGCTCTTCGTAATTTAATATCCTCAGTTCTAGTTGTTATTTTCTCCAAAGAAAACAAAATACAACCGTCGACTAAATCATGCTCTTCTGCAAAAATATTATGAATAAGTTGAGTATTGGGAGCTTCTACTCCGCCAACAATCGCTTTTGTTATTTTTCCAGACATTATTGAATCGTAAGCATGTTTTAAAGCAAATCCAGAACTAAGCTCTCCACCACAAAATGTTTTACTATACCCTAAAATACCATTAAAAATGGACAATTCACCTTGCGAAGCGGTTGGAAACCAAGCTGTAGCTACATAAGGATTGATAACTGTCATATCTTTTTTTAGATATAGCGTTGCCAGTTGCTCTTCAACATAACTCCAGCCACCTAGAGTGTTTCCTAATATAATACCCATATTTTTTAAATCAATATCTTCAAATTTTGAAATAATCTCCCCAGCAGCTACTATCACTGAATTTGTTGATTTATCCCTTTTTTTGACAAATCTCTTGCCTAAAACTTTTTCTAGTGCTTGCATATTGTAAGTTGTTGAGTCTTTCAAATAGTAGTCCATTAAATTATTATTCTGATTATCATCTGGATAAATTTGACTTATTGCTGTGATTACAATACTATCATTCATGTTTTTTACCTCATAAATTAACTTTCTCACTTATAATACTTCCCAATAATAATAGCTGAATGAATCCCCGAAAAGCCACTAGCATTTTTTAAAATGTAATTAAGTGAGTCTACTTCATATGATTTTTGAACTATATTTAAGTCACAATCTTCATCCAAATTAAAGATATTTATTGTTGGCGATAAAAAATTAGTATTGATTGAAAGAATACTATTAATAACTTCTATACTATTTGAAGCTGATAGCGAGTGACCAATTTGAGACTTATTTGAAGTTACTGGTATACGATTATATTCAGCACCAAACACCTTCTTTAAAGCCTCGGTTTCTGCCCTATCATTTTGTGGCGTAGAAGAACCATGTAAATTAATATAGTTGATTTTATCAGGATGAATTTTAGCATCTTGTAGTGCCAACTTAATAGATTTAGCAATCGATTCTCCATCATTTGGTATATCAGTCATATGTTGAGCGTTGTTGCAACTTCCATATCCTAAAACTTCTCCATAAATTTTAGCTCCCCTGCTTAAAGCATGTTCAAGTGATTCTAAAATAACTATCCCAGCACCCTCACTTAGAACAAACCCATCTCTATCTTTATCGAAAGGTCTAGAGGCAAGTTCAGGGGTATTATTGAACTTAGTTGAAGTTGCATTAATCTTTGAAAAAGAAGAGACAACTAGTGGAGTTATAGGTGCTTCACTAGAGCCAGTAATAACTATATCAGCTTCATCACGTCTGATAGATTCAAATGCATAACCTATCGCATCAAGACCGCCAGTGCAACCAGTGGCAACTACTACATTTTCCCCTAAAGTACCATAGTAGTTTGAAATAAATTTAGATAAGTAATTAAATTGAAAACAATCACCCCATTTGTCATAGCCCCTCTTTTCAGATAATTTTAAATCTGAATTCTCTTTTACAATATTATGCAAAACACTTTCCATAGTGTTTATGTTTCCAATCGCACTCGCAAGAGTTACGTTTACTCTTTCTGATGATAAATTTTTGCTATTCAACCCAGACAATTTAATGGCCTCTTCACATGCTAAAAATGCTAATTGTACTGATCTATCCTCGGTTTGAACAGTTTTTGGTAGCGCAGATTCATCAAAAGTGACAAATCCATTCACTTTACTCATATTATCTGGAATTTCAAAAAGGTCGTTACTCTGTAAACCAGAATTCCCTGCCAATGCATTTTCCCAATATTCTCGGCTATTTCCTCCTAAAGGGTTGATAGTACCAAAACCTGTAATTACTACTCTTTTTTTATCTTTCATTGTAATTAAACCTTTCTAGACTATTGCCACAACACGACACCAACCTGCACCCAAGTTCTTTATTTTTATTGGTGCACAAAATACATCAAAAAAATCACCCTTAGGTAGCAAATCTAGGTTGGTTAACCTTTCAATTTGGCAATACTCTTTTGTTCGTCCAAATATATGAGACGGCCACAAAAAAGAGTTATCCTTACTTTCAGTATAGTCCTTTAACATACGATTAAAGGGGGGATCGAAACCAAAAGAATCTACTCCTATTACTTTTACTCCAAAATTCAATAAGTATTTTAAAGCCTCCCGACTTATTCCTCGAAAGTCTGTAAAGTATTCTGGTTTTCCCCATTTGAGATCTGCACCAGTGTTTATTAATATTATTGTGAGTGGAACTAGCTTTATTTTATACTTTTCTAGATAATTTTTAATTTCCTCTTTTGTCACTGGTTTTTGACTATTGGAATCAGACAAATCTACCATTATACCTTTGTTCACACACCACTCTAAAGGTATATCGCTAATTCTTTTTGCGATTTTTCCTTCAGAACTTGGTCCATAATGATATGGAGAGTCCATGTGGGTTCCAGTGTGAGTAGTAAGACTGATTCTTTCGTTGTTTATAGCCATATTATCAGGAAAATCATACTGTGTTAGACCAAATTTTTCTCCTAAGACTTTGGCCCCCTCCTCATGAGATAGAACTTCAACTGAAACTTCATCCGGCTCTCCAGCAACATTTGATATTTCTCTACTTAAATCAATTAACAATTTCTTCACCTAAATAATAATTTTGGAATTCTTTTAATATTTGATTCAATCTAGACTGAAAATTCCTTTTATATTCGCAAAATTCTGATTGATGTCTATCAGACATTCTAAAAACTCTTTTACAAATTACACCTGTTGAATCACCTAAATCAATAAAGGACCATGAACCATGGTGCATAGTTAACTTTTCTGGAGGAATAATTGAATATAAAAATATATCTCCAGATGGTGTTTTCTCTTGAATTGTTCTTATACGTTCAAGTCGATTTTCGCGTTCTACCACCATAAAGAAATCCTGAATTGTTCCACTTTCAAATACCATTTCAGTTGAATTTATTTTATTCCAAATCTTATTCCAAGTAATGATGTCCCAAAATTGCTGTTGAACAACATCAATTTTTTCTGGCATTTTTAGCGAAACTTCAATTATGCCGATTTTTTCGATATAGTTTTTAAAATGATTTAGGTTTTGATTTAGACTATCTAATAATTTAGAACTATAGTCTTTTAAATTAATTGATTGTTTTACTTCAAACTCTCTGGATGCTCTTACTAGTGTTCTTTTTTGATTTAACTGGTAAAATTCCCATAATCCAGACATGGTTGAGACTTGAGGTGGAGGTGTAATTTGTTCTAGCCTTATTGATTTATTTGTTTCACAATATCTTTTAGAATGCACTGTTTCTTCTTGAAAATGTTTATAGACTGTCATAGTAAATTCTTGATAGCTTTCTGAATTACTAATAACGTTTACTCCTAAGACATCTGAGAGTACGTCTTGCCATTTTCGAATATCAAAATAACTATTGTAAACAACTTCTATATTATCTTCAATAATAATTTCAGATGAAATTTTAGTTTTCATCAAAGATTCCTTTCCACCTTAACAAAGTTTCAAGGGCATGAACTTGTAAGATTTTTGAAATTTTTTCTTGTAAGTCTTTTTTATTCTGGCATTCTAACAGCTCAGTAGCAGTATCAGATACAATCCATCTATGATGAAGAATTATATCAGTTTCGTTCCCATTTTGCTTAAACTCCCAGTACCCACCATGCTTTGACAAATAATCTGGCGGTGTAGGTTGATAAAAGTAAATAAGATCTTCATATAATAATCTAGTTGACTGAGCTGTTACTGAAATCTCTCCACGGGAATTCAAAACTTCCATCCAGAACTCTTGATAATCATCAGTTTGATTGGAGATTTTTATAGATTTAATATGCTCTAATTTGCGTTCCCAAGAGGTCAAATCCCAAACAGCCTGCCTCACTGTAGACACATCAGCACTTACACTAATTTTATCAACTCTCTGATTAGTAAAATTGAATTTTAAATTATTTAGTTTTATTAGAACATCTGAAATTGTATCTTTATTCTCTATTATTCCATCTGGGATATCTAGCCTTAGAACTGACTCTAATTCAACTATAAATTCTATAAACTCTTGGGAATCCATTTCTAAATCATTTTTTAAAGTGGGATTATGAAATCCCGAGTCATCAATTCCCATATTGTTAAACACCTCTTTAATATCGGAGTATTTGATTAATGCGTTCTCATTCATTTTCTATTCCAACTTCCTTTTCGAATGTATTAATTCCTGCTAAACCAGAAATCAAGTATATAAATTCTTGTCTATGAGTCATTTCTACAAAAGGATTAACTAGGGTATCAGCTTTTCCAAAATACTTATCTTTTTGAAGTGAGGCATCATAGAAAAAGTGAACAAAATCAGTCACTTTTTTCAAAAAACTTTTATAGCCTTGTTCGTACAATTGTAGATATTTCTCCTTATCTTCCTCATTTCTCAACGCTTTATCAATACACTTAGCACCTAGCGTTGCTCCGTTCATTGCTAAAAACACTCCAGTTGAAAATAAAGGATCAACAAATCCAGCAGCATCTCCTAATAGAACATATCCATTCCCATAAAAGTTACTTGAAGAGTATGACCAGTCTCTCATTGTGTGCACTTTATCAATATTTTTTGAATCTGATAATAATTTTTTCACTAAAGAACTCTGCTCAAGCCTATCAAAATATTGTGTGGATAAATCTCTATTATCAAATTGATTCTTTCCAGCTACCCATCCAACACTAGTAACATTATTTGAAAATGGAATGTACCATAACCACCCTATTTCGGAACTTTCAATAATAATATTTCCTTCATTTTCTCCATCTTCTCTTCCAGCATTCTCAAAATAGCTCCAAACTGCTTGATTTTTTAATTGTTCATCAATTTCAAAAGTCTTTTCTAAATTACCAATCAAAGCAGTTTGACCACTTGCATCAATGACGATCTTTGCATAGACGTCAATTTTTTCAGAATTGTGCTTAATAGTGACTCCTTTATAGGCATTCCCTTCTTTAATAAAAGAAACAACTGGGGTGGATTCATGTACTTCAACGCCATTCCTTTTAGCATTTTTCAGGAGAAGTGAATCAAAGTCACTGCGATTTACTTGAAATGTATAATTCTTTGTAATCTCACTAGGTGTTTCATCCCAACGGACATGCCATGGCGTTGAGTCCTCCCCCCATACAAAAGTAATTCCATACTTTCTTTGCATCTCCCTTTCGTCCATTTCTTTAAAAACTCCCAATTCTTGTAAAATTGGAACGCAACCTGGAACCAAAGATTCCCCAATATGGTATCTAGGGAATTTCGCTTTTTCAAATAACACTACATCCCATCCTTTGCGCTGTAACAATGTTGCAATTGAACTACCTCCAGGTCCGCCTCCAATAACAATAACGTCATAATTAGTTTTCATTATTTAACTCCTTTTGATTTGACTTATTATAATCAGCAATGATATAATTAGATTACTAATTATTTAGATGATAACTTTTATTTTTTTATTTGTCAAGTTTAGGAGGCTATCTTGAAAGAAAAAATTTTATATATATATCCCACCAAACCATTTAATTTTGATTTAACGAAAAGAATAGTTAAAAATTTCTTCCCTACCAAAGAGAATTATAGGATAATTAATGACAACATAGTTTTTTCATATAACCTAGCAAATCAACTTGTTATAGTTGCTCTAAAAAGTTTGGGGACACTAGAGGAGCCAAAAATAAAGGTCAAATTATTATCTCATAAAGGATTATATGATTCGGAAATAAAAAAAATAAAAAATAAAATTATCAGGCAGTTTTCTCTTAAAATTACATTATCTGATTTCTATGAGAAGTTATATAATTTTGACTTTTTAAAACATAAATTTAAAAAGCTTTATGGCTATCATCCCGTTTCATTTAGTTCTATAGAGGAAGCGGGTATTTGGGCAATTTTATCTCAACATTCAAAATTTCAACAAGCTTATAATCAAAAAAAAGACATATCCCTCTTGTGCTCCTTTAAAGAAAGTGTTAAATCAATAGAATTTCATGGATTTCCTAATATAAAGCAATTAGGTTCAATACCAAAGGAAACCTGTATTGAAATAGTTGGTGATTGTAGAAAAGTTACATATCTTTCTAACTTTATTTCAACATTGAACAATATAGAAATTGATGATTTATATACTTATTCATACGATAAATTGTTTGATCTTTTAATTTCAATAAAAGGAATAGGCACTTGGTCAAGTGAATTTATTATTTTACGTGGGGCTGCTAATTTTGAAAAAGCCCCCTTATCAGAAAGAGCAAATATAAAAGTTTTCCAACAGTACTACAATGAGCAAATAGATAAATATATATCTTTTTACAGCACTTATAGTGGTTTATGGATTCATTATCTAAGGATTTATGATTATTTGAACAAAGGAGTTTTATCTAGATGAAAAAAGATAGCATGAATAAAATTATTAACGACTCATGGGGATTTGCGGAAGCAAGAATATTAAATACATGTTTTAAATTAAAAATATTTGATAAGATAAATGATGGTAACAACACCATAGAAAAATTAGTACATGCATACAACTATAACCCTTCTATTATGAAGTCTATGTTCTTTGTACTAATAAACAAAAATATTTTGACATTTGAAAACAATAGGTATCATATAAACAGTGACTACTTTGATTTTATTGTTTCAACTGA
>JAHAIU010000134.1 GCA_018372555.1 Clostridium sp. | reverse complement strand
TTGCGATTGGCAGTTATTCAGAGCACGAGTAGTGCCGCCAGTATCATGCCCTTATAGGGCTTAATCAAGCCACCAGCTAAGCTGGTGGTACATGACTTATTCCAAAACACCCCCCATAAAATTCCATAAAAATGTTTACAAAGAAAATTTAATCTGCTATTATAAAATTGTACGTAACATTAATAATTTACATATTATTGTACGTACTATAAGTTGATTTATATTTAGATTTGGAGGAGAGTTTATGAGTAAATATTCTATTGGTGTTGACTATGGTAGTGAGTCGGCGAGAGCTTTATTGCTTAATATTACTACAGGGGAAGAGATTGCTTCTGAGATGATGGAGTATCAGCATGGTGTTATGTCTGAACAATTACCAAGTGGTAAGAAATTAGAACCTTTCTGGGCATTACAACATCCAAAAGACTATATAGATGTATTAGAATATACTATAAAAAAAGTTTTGGAAAAAACAAATGTAAATCCAGAAGATATAATTGGATTAGGAATAGACTTCACTGCTTGCACGATTCTACCTATGAAAAATGATGGAACTCCACTTTGTTACTTAGATGAATTTAAAAGTAATCCTCATGCTTATGTTAAGCTATGGAAACATCATGCAGCGCAAGATGAAGCTAATAAGTTAAATGAAATAGCTAATAGTATGGGAGAAAGATTTATAAGTAGATATGGAGGGAAAATTTCTTCAGAATGGTTTATTCCTAAGGTATGGCAAGTTTTAAATGAAGATCCAGAAGTTTATGAAGCAACAGATAAGTTTATAGAGGCTACTGATTGGGTAATAATGCAACTTACAGGTAAAGAAACTAGAAATAGTTGTACAGCTGGATATAAAGCAGTTTGGCATAAACAAGAAGGATTCCCAAGAAAAGAGTTTTTAAAAGCTTTAGATCCAAGATTAGAAAATTTATTTGAAGATAAATATGACTGTGAAGTTACAAGTATTGGAGAAAAAGCAGGAGAGCTAGCTGTAGAAATGGCAAAAAAACTTGGATTAAAAGCTGGAATGCCAATAGCAATTGCAAATGTAGATGCTCACGTTGCTGTTCCTGCTATGGGAGTTACAGAACCAGGAAAAATGGTTATGATAATGGGTACATCAACTTGTAGCATGGTTTTATCAGATAAAGAAGTAGTAGTACCAGGAATTTGTGGTTATGTTGAAGATGGTATAATACCAGGGCTTTATGGTTATGAAGCTGGACAATCAGCTGTAGGAGATATATTTGCATGGTTTGTTAATAACTGTGTACCACAATCTTATATGGATGAAGCGGACAAGCTAGGATTAAATATACATCAATACTTAACTATGAAAGCAGAAAAATTAAATCCAGGAGATTCAGGTCTTCTAGCTTTAGATTGGTTAAATGGAAATAGAACAGTTTTAGTTGATACAGATTTAACTGGACTTATATTAGGTTTAAATTTAAATACAAAACCAGAAGAAATTTATAGAGCTTTAATTGAATCTACAGCTTATGGTCATAAGAAAATAGTAGATACTTTTAACCAAAATGGTGTTGAAATAAATGAATTATATACTTGTGGAGGATTACCACAAAAAAATAGAATGTTAATTCAAATTTACGCTGATGTAACAAATCTTCCAATTAGAATATCTAAATCAACTCAAACACCAGCACTAGGTTCAGCTATGTTTGGAGCCGTTGTAGCAGGAAAGGAAAATGGTGGGTTTGATTCAATACATGAAGCAGCAAAGGTTATTCCAAGATTATTGGATGAAGTAATAACTCCTATATCAGAAAATGTAGAAGTTTACTCAAAAATTTATGCTCATTATGATAGATTACATGACTACTTTGGAAGAGGCGAAAACGATGTAATGAAGGATCTAAAGAAAATGAGAAGACTTTAGGAGGTAAATATGTTAGAAGCATTAAAAAAAGAAGTTTTTGAAGCAAATTTAGCTTTAGTTAATAATAAACTAGTTGTTTTAACATGGGGAAATGTTAGTGGAATAGATAGAGAAAAAGGATTAGTTGTTATAAAGCCAAGTGGTGTAAATTATGAAAATATGAAAGTAGAAGATATGGTAGTTGTAGATTTAGAAGGAAATGTAGTTCAAGGAAATTTAAGACCTTCATCAGATACAATAACTCATATAGAACTTTATAAGAAGTATCCTAATTTAGGAGGAGTAGTTCATACTCATTCTACATTTGCAACATCATGGGCACAAGCTAAAAGAGATATTCCTTCATATGGAACAACCCATGCAGATACATTTTATGGATCAGTTCCGTGTACAAGAAAGTTAACAAATGAAGAAATAAAAACTGAGTATGAAAGAAATACAGGATTTGTAATAATTGAAACTTTAGAATCAAGAAATATAGAAGTTTTAAGCGTTCCAGGAATAATAGTAGGAAGTCATGGACCATTTTCTTGGGGAGAAACTCCAAGTAAGGCAGTTTCAAATTCAGTAGTTTTAGAAGAAGTTGCTAAAATGGCACTTATAACAGAGAGTTTAAATAATCATATAACTCCAATAGATAAGGAGCTTCAAGATAAGCATTACTTTAGGAAACATGGAGCAAATGCATACTATGGTCAAAAATAGTTGAAAGGAAAGGAATTTATAGTGAGAGATATAGATTTAAAAAGCATAAACACAATAAGAATGTTATCAGTAGATCAAATTGAAACTGCAAAATCAGGTCATCCAGGTATATGTATGGGTGCAGCACCAATGGCTTATAATCTTTTTACAAAGCATTTAAATATAAATCCTCAAAATTCAAAATGGTTTAATAGAGATAGGTTTGTTTTATCTGCAGGACATGGTTCAGCACTTTTATATTCAATGTTACATTTAAGTGGATTTGATGTAACTATAGATGATTTGAAAGAATTTAGAAAATTGAACTCAAGAACTCCAGGACATCCAGAAGTGAATCATACTCATGGAGTTGAAGCTACAAGTGGCCCACTTGGACAAGGATTAGCACAAGCAGTTGGTTTTGCAATGGCAGAAAAACACTTAGCAGGAAAATACAATAAAGAAAATTTAAATATTATAGACCATTATACTTATGCAATAGTTGGTGATGGAGATTTAATGGAAGGTATAGCTAATGAATCACTATCTTTGGCTGGACACTTAGGACTTGGAAAATTAATAGTTTTATATGACTCAAATGATATTTGCTTAGATGGAAAATTAACAACATCTTTTTCAGAAAATGTACTAGAAAAATTAAAAGGAATGAACTGGCATACTATAAGAGTTGAAAATGGAGATACAGAAATAGAAGCTATAAATAATGCTATTGAAGAAGCTAAAAAAGTAAAAAATAAGCCAACTTTAATAGAAATTAAAACAACTATAGGTTACGGTTCACCAAACAAGGGCGGTACTAATGGGGTTCACGGAGCTCCTCTTGGAAAAGATGAACATGTACTAACTAAGCAAAAATTAGGTTGGGAGTTTGAAGCATTTACAGTTCCTCATGATGTAAAAGAACTATTTAATAAACATGTTATTGAAAGAGGTATTGCTGCTGAGAATAAGTGGAATGAAATATTTGAAGAATATAAGAAAAATTATAAAGAGGAGTATGATGATTTAGTATCTGCTATAAATGGAGAAATAAATATAGATTTTTCAAAAGTGATGCCTTTATACAAAAATGGAGAAGGCGTATCAACAAGAAATGCATCAGGATTTGCTATGAATGCAGTAACTAAAAATTATAAGCATTTATTTGGTGGTTCAGCAGATCTTGCACATTCAAATATGACTTATTTAAAAGATGAAGGAGACTTTACTAAAGAAACTCCAGAAGGAAAGAATATTTGGTTTGGAGTAAGAGAATTTTCAATGTCAGCTGCTGGAAATGGAATAATGCTGCATGGTGGTTTAAAATCTTTTGTTTCAACATTCTTTGTATTTAGTGATTATCTAAAACCAGCAATAAGAATGTCAGCAATAGAAAAATTACCTTTAACTTATGTTTTAACACATGATTCAATAGCTGTTGGAGAAGATGGGCCAACACATGAGCCAATCGAGCAATTAGCAGGACTTAGAGCAATACCAAATGTAAATGTAATAAGACCAGCTGATGCTCATGAAACTAATGCAGCATGGCAAATAGCGTTAGAAGCAAAAGATGCACCAACAGTATTAGTATTAACAAGACAAAACATACCTGTAAATGCTGATTTTGATTGCGTTGAAAATGTAAGAAAAGGTGGATATATAATAGATGCTTCAAAAGAAGAGCCAATGTTACAAATAGTGGCTACAGGTTCAGAAGTTTCCCTTGCAATAGAAGCAAAAAAGGCCTTAGAGGAAGAGGGAATATATGTTGATGTTATTTCAATGCCATCATTTAATCTTTTTGATAAGCAATCTTTTGATTATAAAAATTCAGTTTTAAAACCAGGAATTAAAAAACTAGGAGTTGAAATGGCTTCATCATTTGGATGGCATAAATATGTAGATGAAACATTATGCATAGATACATTTGGAGCATCAGGAAATGGTGATGATGTTATGAAGCACTTTGGATATACAAAGGAGAATTTAGTTAAAAAGGTTAAAGAGTTATTATAATAATAGAGGTAGGAGAGATAAATTATGAAAATATTTATAGATACTGCAAATATTGAAGAAATTAAAAAGGCTAATTCTATGGGATTAATAGATGGTGTAACTACAAATCCATCATTAGTAGCTAAAGAAAATAGAGATATGGTAGATGTAATAAAAGATATTTGTGAAGTAGTAAATGGGCCTATAAGTGCAGAGGTTATAAGCTTAGATACTGAAGGTATGTTAAAAGAAGCTAGAGAACTTGCAAAAATAAACAAAAATATAGTTGTAAAGATTCCGATGACATTAGAAGGTCTAAATGCTGTAAGAGTTTTATCAAGAGAAGGAATAAAGACAAATATTACATTAGTATTTAGTGTTCATCAAGGTGTTTTAGCTGCAAAAGCTGGAGCAACTTATATTAGCCCTTTTGTAGGAAGACTAGATGATATAGGTTTGGATGGAATGGATCTTATAAAACAATTAATAATAGCAAAAGAAAACTATGGCTTTGAAACAGAAATAATAGCTGCAAGTATAAGAACAAAAGAGCATATTTTACAATGCATATTATCAGGTGTTGATATAGCTACTATACCATATGCTCAAATTGAAGCAATGGCTAAGCATCCATTAACAGATGCTGGAATTGAAAAGTTCTTAAGTGATTTTAGTAATTCACAAAAATAATTTTAAATATAAAGTTTAGGAGGAATAAATATGTTAAAAGTTAAAGAATATAATTTCTGGTTTGTAACAGGAAGTCAAGATTTATATGGTGAAGAAACATTAAAACAAGTTGCAATAGATGCACAAAAAATTGTTGATGGATTAAATGAACAAGAGGAGATTAAATATACTATAGTTCACAAGCCAACAGTAAGAAATTCAAAAGAAATATATGAAGTTTGTAATGCAGCAAATAATGATGGAAATTGTGCAGGTATAATAACATGGATGCATACTTTTTCACCAGCTAAGATGTGGATAAGAGGGCTATCTGTTTTAAATAAACCACAATTACATTTCCATACACAATTTAATAGAGATATCCCATGGGAAACTATGGATATGGACTTTATGAATTTAAACCAATCTGCACATGGTGACAGAGAATTTGGATTTATAAATGCAAGAATGGGAAATAAAAGAAAAGTTGTAGTTGGACATTGGCAAGATAAAGAAGTTCATAAAGATATAAATAAGTGGATGAGTGTTGCAGCTGCATTTGTTGAAGGACAAAATATAAAAATAGCTAGATTTGATGATAATATGAGAAATGTTGCAGTAACTGAAGGTGACAAGGTTGAAGTTGCTATAAAGCTTGGTTGGACTTGTGATGCTTTTGGAATTGGTGATTTAGTTGAGGAAATTGAAAAAGTTACTGATTCAGAAGTTGAAGATTTAATGAAAGTATACGAAGAAAAATATGATATTTGTAAAGAAGGACAAGTGGAAGGTAGTGTGAGAGACTCTATAAAATATCAAGCTAAGGTTGAAATTGGATTAAGAAGATTCCTAGAAAAAGGGGAATATACAGCATTTACAACTAACTTCCAAGTACTACATGGAATGGAACAATTACCAGGGCTTGCAGTACAAAGACTTATGGAAGATGGATACGGATTTGGTGGTGAAGGAGATTGGAAAACTGCTGGATTAGTAAGATTAATGAAGATAATGTCAAACAATATTGGAACTTCATTTATGGAAGACTACACTTATCATTTTGAACCAGGAAATGAAATGATCTTAGGAGCTCATATGTTAGAAGTTTGCCCAACAGTTGCTGCAGATAAACCGAGAATAGATGTACAGCCTTTATCAATTGGAGATAAAAATGATCCAGCTAGACTTATATTTAATGGCCAAGCAGGAAACGCTGTATGTGCATCATTAATAGATTTAGGTGGAAGAATGAGATTAATAATAAATGAAGTAAATGCTAAGGAAGTAGAAAAAGATTTACCAAACCTTCCTGTTGCAAGAGTTCTATGGACTCCAGAGCCATCCTTAAAGGTTGGGGCTGAAGCTTGGATACTAGCTGGTGGAGCTCATCACACTTCATTTTCATATATAGTTGATGCAGAGCAAGTATGTGATATTGCAGATATGTATGGCTTAGAAGCAGTTGGTATTGGAAAAAATACAAATATAAGAGATTTTTCAAATGAATTAAAATGGAATAGCATCTATTGGATGTTAAATAAATAATAAATTTATTATGAAATAATTTAGAAAATATATAGAAATAAAAAAATAATATCAATTTAAGTACTAAAAGTATAAGAATTGATATTATTTTTTATATTAAAAACTATTTAAAAATTATTAGAAGTTGAGAGGTTAATATATGGAAAAGATAAGGCTATTAAGTGGAATCTTTAAAGACTCAGAAAGTAAAGGGAAAGAATACTTACTTTATTTAGATGCTGATAGATTATTAGCACCATGCTATGAAGCAATTGGATTAAAACATAAACATAATAGATATGGTGGTTGGGAGGAAAGAGAAATAAGCGGTCATTCTCTTGGGCATTACCTTTCAGCATTATCATATATGTATGTAGCAACAGAAGAGGAGGAAATTAAAGAAAAGCTAAATTATGCAATAAGTGAGTTAGGATATTTACAAGATATAGAAGGTAGTGGTTATGTAAGTGGTTTTAAGAAAAATTGTTTTAATAAAGTTTTTAGTAAAGAGTTTAAAGTAACAAGATTTGAATTAGGGGATAGTTGGGTTCCTTGGTATAGTATTCATAAAATTTATGCAGGACTTTTAGATGCATATAAATTAACTAATAATGAAAAGGCTTTAAAAATATTAATTAATTTATCTAATTGGGCAAAGAGGGGACTAGATAATTTAACAGAAGAAGAATTTGATAAAATGCTTTATTGTGAGCATGGTGGAATGTGCGAAGTTATGGGTGAGTTATATGAAATAACTAAAAATGAAGATTACTTAAATTTAGCAATA
>JAHAIU010000133.1 GCA_018372555.1 Clostridium sp. | reverse complement strand
GATAGTTTTTTATATAAGTAATTTCCTAAGGATTGTAATACTTGTACTATTATAATTAGGATAATTACTGTTACTATCATAATATCTGTTTGATATCTTTGATATCCATATCTTACAGCTAAGTCCCCAAGACCTCCTGCTCCTACTGTTCCTGCCATTGCAGAATATCCAATTATACTAATAACAGTTAATGTCAAACCAGATATAATGGATGGTACTGCTTCTTTAAGCATTACCTTAAATATTATTTGAGTATTTGATGCCCCAAAGGATTTTGCAGCTTCTACTACTCCTGGATCTACTTCTTTTAAAGCAGATTCAATTACTCTTGCTACAAATGGTGCAGCTGCTATAGTTAAAGGCACTATTGCTGCAGTTTGTCCAATAGATTTTCCAACTATTAATTTTGTAAGTGGAGCTATTGAAACAATTAAAATTATAAATGGAAAACTTCTTAATATATTTATTACTGCATCTAAAACACTATATATAGCCTTATTTGGTTTTAATCCATCTGGTGCTGTAAGTATTAATAAAATTGCTACTATAAAACCTAGTATTAATGAAAATAATGTTGAAAAAGTCACCATATACATACTTTCACCAAAGGCTTTTATTAATATATCTAACATTATTTAAGCACCTCCAATACTACACTTTTTTCTTCAAGATAGTTAGTTACCTTTTCCTTATCTTCTTCACTAATATTTATAACTAGATTTCCTAAGACTTCATCTCTAAACTTTTCTAGCTTGCCCCAAACTATGGAAAAGTCTATATTTAATTCTCTAGACATCTTTGTTATTAATGCATTTTCAGAAGATGTACTTGGGAAGAATAACTTAATATTTACTCCAGTAGTAGGTAGCAGATCATCATCTGCTTCTCCTAAGAACTTCTTAAGTGAAACCCCAGGTCTTAAGAATAATTCTTCAGATTTACCTTCTACTTTTAATATGCCCCCTTCTATTAATGCTACCTTCTCACAAACTTCTTTAACCACTTCCATTTGGTGAGTAACTATTACTATTGTTATTCCAAGTTCTTTATTTATCTTAGATAATAAGGAAAGTATATCCTTAGTTATCTTAGGATCTAATGCAGATGTTGCCTCGTCACATAGTAGAATTTTAGGATCTAAAGCTAATGCTCTTGCTATTGCCACCCTTTGCTTTTGGCCCCCGCTTAAGCTTGATGGCTTAACCTTAGCCTTATCTTCTAGTCCAACTAGATTTAAAAGCTTAGTTACCTTTTCTTGAATCCTTTGCTTTTTGAAAGACCTATAGCTTGGACATTTTCCGTTTCTGTTATTAGCCTTATACTCTCTATACTCTTCTTCAAAGCCCCAAACTTCTAGAGGTAGAGCAATATTATCAAAAACATTTTTTCTGTTTAGAAGATTAAACCCTTGAAATATCATTCCTAGATTTTTTCTAAACTCTCTTAGTTCAAAACCCTTTAGGTCTCTAACTTCCTTGCCCATAACATTAATAGAACCTTCTTCATAGCTTTCAAGGCCATTTATGCATCTTAGTAAAGTTGATTTACCAGCTCCACTATGCCCTATTATTCCATATATTCTACCCTCTTCAATAGTTAAAGAAACATTTTTTATTACTTCAACTTCACCGAATCTTTTACTTAAGTTTTTAATCTTAATCATCTGCCACCCTCCTAAAGAACTTCCAACAAAATAGTGAACATATATAGATTTTCTTATTCCGTCCCTTTGCACCAAGTCATCACAAATTTATATATTCTTACTTGAAAACTGAATGAAAGAAAATAAAAAACGCACTCGAGAATAAATCCCAAGTGCGAACAAAAGCCACATTATTAATTTATTCTCTCATCTACCAGCTTAAAAGCTGCAGGATTTAGCACCAAACATAACGGTATTATTGCATAAGAAATATACACTTATACTTAATAAACCTATTATAGGTTGCTGGGTTTCATAGGGCCAGTCCCTCCACCACTCTTGATAAGAAATCTTTTTATTTTGTTGTTGATAATAATATACATTTATTAGTTAATATTGTCAATACCTATTTTTAAAATTTTTAAAATACTATGACTTCTTTTTCTATATTTGTTAGCTCAGCATCTGTATTTGCCTCAATAAAATTTATTATATTTTCTGCTGTAGAATCTACTTGAGCACTAGTTGCACATATGCTAGATATTCCTATAGTAATACTTTGATGTAAATCCTGACTCCCTACTTCATTTACAGAAATATTAAATTTATTTTTTAGTCTCTGACTTATGCTTCTCACTACCATTCTCTTTTCTTTTAAAGAGTGAACCCAAGTAGCTCTTAGATTTACACTCATAACTAAAACTCTCATAAAACACCACCATTACAATAAATAATTAACAATTAGCAATTAACAATTAAGGTTGTAATTTGTTCCAAATTACTTTTCTTAAATTTTATGGAGCTGCCTTTTCGACAACTCCATATTTATAACTTTGAATTAATAATAAATATTATCTTTATTATTTCATTTTTTTCATAGCTTTTTTCATATCACTTATCATTGATGAAAACTTTTCTTTAAAGTCTTCTCCAGCCTCTTCAACCTTATCTATTAAATCTGACATTTCTTCAGCTATTTCTTGTGTAAGTCTACCAGATTTAACATGCTTATAAAGCCTTTTCATCTTCTTTTCCATTTCTTCCATAACTTTTTCACCTCCATACTAACTATAATTATTTTTTACCAAAAATAATTAATTATACTAGCAAAGAGCTGAAAGTTGCTTATATTATAATTTACATTAGTTTTTCTTTTTTTGTAAATTTAATATTTTTCATTAAACTTATAGTTATTATAGCAACTATGCATCCTAGTAAAATCCCAACTAAAATATCTGATGGATAATGTACAAATAAATATAATCTTGAAAATCCTATTAATGTAGCTAATATAAAAGCAACTATCCCAAACTTCTTATTATAATAAGCTATTATAAAAGCTGAAACAAATGAGGATGCTGTATGTCCAGAAGGAAATGAATAAGATGTTGGTGGATTAATTATTATATTAATATCTGGATATGTAATAAAAGCTCTTGGTCTTTGTACTATATTTTTTATTATTCCTTCCCCTAAAATCGTAGTTAATAAAAGTCCAACAAGTAATACAATTCCAATCTTTCTATATTTATTATTTAATAAAAATGAAATACCAATTACTATCCATATAAATCCACTATCTCCTAAAGTAGTTATACCCACCATTAATTTATCCATAAATGGATTTGAAAAGTTTTCTCTAATAAAATTTAAAATATTTATATCTATATTACCTATTAAATTTATCATAATTCCCTCTTTAACTCCCTATTTGATACTAATTATATTTCTTTCATACTAATTATATTCATTTTACAATTATATCTCCTTTATATTATTTAGACAAGTTACCTAATTACGGTTCCATCTGCACTAATATGGTGCTATCCCGCAATGAAAAATTAATGAAAAAGCGCCTGTAGGAGTTTTAAAAAGCAATTAATTTTAGTAATTCTGTAAGAATTACCTCAATCATTCTTCATTTTCAATTTTTAATTTTAGCTGATAATACGATAACCCCTTATTTAATAAAAGTTAATGAGGCTATTATGAGAATAAAAATCTCACAATAGCCTCTATGGGTATTTTAAATACACATTATTTGTTTTTAATTTCTTTATTTATTTTTAATTTCTTTATTCATTTCAATTAACTCTATAGCTAAGTCTTTAATAGTTTCTGCACTCATAAGTTGATCTTCTGCATGCATTATTATCAAAGAAAACTCTAGTTTTTTACCATTGGCTTCATTTTGAATTAAACCAGAATGGGCATGATGTCCCTCCAGCAAAAATCCTTTAGCCTCTTCTACTTTTTTTCAGCCACTTCAAAATTACCATTTCTAGATTCCCTTATTGCTTCCATAGCCAAAGATTTAGCCATTCCAACATTGCTTATTATTTCAAAAGCAACTAATTCTAGTTCATCCATTTTTTATTCTCCTAACTATAGATTTTACATACTTTCTGTGTCAGTATTTAATCCTTCATCTTGCATCTTCTTAGTGGCCTTATTAGATGCTATAACGAATGGAGCATAAACTAATACACTAACTGCTAGACATACAATACCAACTACAAGACCCATTATTTTTCCACCAGTTCCTATGAATGGTATAAGTGGCCCAGGGGTTGTCCACGGAACCGAATATGCTATAGGTGGAATAATCTTTATAAACATTGCCCCATAACCTATTAATAAATTAATAATTGGTACTAATAGGAATGGAATTATAAAAATTGGATTTAATACTATAGGTAACCCAAATATTACAGATTCATTAATGTTAAATAATCCAGGTCCTATAGATAACTTAGCTATATCCTTTTGATCTTTCATTTTTGAAAAAATAAGTATAGCTATAATTAGCCCAAGTGTAGTTCCTGATCCGCCATAGTTACTAAATGCATCTACTAATTGCCAAGTTGTTGGGAATGGAGCTCCCCATGCAGTTCCATTAGCTTGTGCATATGCTAGATTAGCAGCATTTGCTTCAGCAAACATTGTATCTCTTACTGCTGCAATAGTATTTGGTCCATGAATACCCATTATCCATAATAAGTTTGATACTAATGCCATAATTGCTACTGATATGATGCTATCTCCAAGCTTAGTTAATGGTTTTTGTAATACATTATAAACTATAGTGTGAATTCCACCACCATCTGTAACTTTTAGTAATAAGAAGTTAAGAATTGAGAAACCAACTGTTACTATTATTATTGGTAATAAAATCTTAAATGTTCTAGCAACTGCTGGAGGAACTTGATCAGGCATTTTTATTTCAAGTTTAGGTGTCTTAGAAAGCCTTGATAAAACTTCACCAACTAATAAGCCAATGATTAAAGCAACGAATAAACCTTGAGGTCCCATATATGTCATTGTAACGTTTCCATCTATTGCTGCTGGATACATTATAAAGAATACTGATACTGATGTAAGTCCTGTTAATAAATCATCAGCACCTAATGATCTTGCAAGATTTCTTGCTATTAAAAATGCTATAAAAATTGCTAAAATATTTAAAGAACCATTTAAAACCGGCGCGAATATCGCTTGATATTCTGCTAAATTAGGAATCAAATCCCCTAAGTTAATAAGATCTGCTATAAATCCATTAGGATCAAGTAAAACATTGTTTAATAATACCATCAATGAACCAGCCATTGTTAATGGGAATGTTAAAATGAATGCGTCCCTAATTGCACAAATATGTCTTTGAGCATTTAGTTTTGTAGCAATCGGAACAAGAATTCTTTCCATGCTACTTTCTAATTTGGTCATAATACTCATTGTTTTTCCTCCTTTTATATTTTTTATTTATTAAACCTCTTGTTAAATTCCAAGAGTTTTTAATACACCCTCTAAAATTACTTTTCCATTCATAGTTCCATATAACCTCATATCTATAACCTGTACAGGTACTCTACCCTTTACTAAAGCATCTACCTGTGGTTTTTGAAACCTTACTTGTGGTCCAAGTAACACTATATCCACATCGTCAATAACACTTGAACATTCTGAAACTGGTAAAGCCTCAATATGAATTTCTATCCCTTTTTCTTTTGCTGCAGCATTCATCTTATTTACTAAAAGACTAGTTGACATACCTGCTGCACAAACCAATAATATTTTTTTCATAACAACTCCTCCTAAACTTATAAATAACTAAAGCTCTTCGCCATTAGTTTTAATAACATTTTTGTACCAATAAAAACTTTTCTTTTTTATACGTCTTAAATCTTTTTCATTATTTTCATCTCTATTTACATATACAAAACCATATCTTTTTTGATACCCATTAAGCCAGCTAAGAAGATCTGTAAAAGACCATGTGCAATAACCTAGTAGCTCTACTCCATCAGTTATAGCTTGTCTACATGCTAAGATATGATTCCTTATAAAATCAATTCTATAATCATCATTTATCTCATCTCCCGCCTCCAACTTATCAAACTCCCCTAATCCATTTTCAGTCACCAATATAGGAAGCCTATACCTGCTGTTTATTCTTCTAATTCCAACCCTTAAACCTGTTGGGTCTATTTCCCAATCCCAATTTGTTCTTTCTAAATATGGATTTTTAATGGTTTTAAAACTTCCTGGAATTCCATAGTCTTTAGATGTACCTTTTTTGCCTGATGTATTAATCTCATGAAAGTTGCTAATTCCATTTATATCATTCTCTTCTATAGTTTCACTTCTATAAT
This sequence comes from Clostridium sp., assembly GCA_018372555.1. Taxonomy (GTDB): domain Bacteria; phylum Bacillota; class Clostridia; order Clostridiales; family Clostridiaceae; genus Clostridium. The sequence goes on along the minus strand of JAHAIU010000133.1, from coordinate 1,290 downwards.
AATTTATTCCTATAAAGTCAGGCTTACCTTTTTCTAAAAGTTCTAAGTCTCCATCTTCTATTTCAGGAGCTATTCCTTGTTTCTCATAGAAATTAAATGCAAAGGCAGGATAGTTTCCAAAACAATATATATCAAGCCACCAATGACAATTCATATCTTCTGCATTTTCCCTAGCAAGCACATCTTCTGGTTTGCATGTATATGCATAATTGGGAGTAAAAGCAAAGCTTGGACCGATCATTCCATTAGTAACATATTCTCTAAAGGATATAATAGCTTTTGCATTAGCTAGACTTGCAATGTGATTTGCTTTAAGCATTCTTTTTTCATCCTTTACTCTTGGTGGATGAATTCCTATTTTATATCCTAAAAGCATAAATATATTTTGTTCGTTTAAAGTAACCCAATACTTAACTTTTTCTCCATATCTTTTATATAATGTTATACAATAATTATTAAAATCATCTACTATTTCTCTTGATTCCCAACCACCATAAAGATCTTGAAGATATTGTGGTAAATCCCAATGGTATATTGTAATGATAGGTTTTATATTATTGTCAATAAGTTCATCTATTAAATCATCATAAAACTCTAATCCTTTTTCATTTATCTCTCCTCTACCGTTTGGATAAATTCTACTCCATGCTATAGAAAATCTATAAGCTTTAAGTCCCATTTCTTTCATTAAGCTCACGTCTTTTTTAAATTGCTTATAATGGTCTACTGCAATTTTTCCATTGGTATTTTTATAAGTTGTCCCAGGAATTTCCGAGAATTTATCCCAGATACTCAAGCCTTTGCCATCTATATTGTAGCCCCCTTCCACTTGATATGCTGCAGAGGCACTTCCCCATAAGAAACTTTCTTTAAATTTATCAAGTTCATTGAAAATCACCATTCCCTCCTCCAATACTTCTTTATGATAAAATTATATCTTATAAATCACCCTTTGTAATCATTTTCAAGTCTTTAAAAACAGATTTTGGAAATATATAATTTGTTCCATTTAAATAACAATTTGTTCCATTTACCTACAGTTTTATATTGTTTATCAATATATTTTCCTTTTATATAGTAACAAGGTATTTTAGTCATGTACCACCAGTTTAGCTGGTGGCTTGATTAAGCCCTATAAGGGCATGATGCTGGCGGCACTACTCGTGCTCTGAATAACTGCCAATCGCAAACCAGTTTCAGCTACCACCCTCGTCGGGTGGTTTTCCTATTTGCTACTTTTTACCGGCGATCCCGTGAACGGGTCAATATATTCCTTCATACTAATTTGTT
>JAHAIU010000132.1 GCA_018372555.1 Clostridium sp. | reverse complement strand
AAATATTATTTTAAGGAGGTGAAAATATGTTAAAAAAGATTATAAGAGTTATATTTACTGCAATTGGATTAATAAGTGGATATATATTAAGTGGAGTACTACTTAATATTAAAGCTTTAAGTGCAAGTAGTTTTTTATCTAAAACAATTGGAATTATATCTTTTCGTATCTTTATAACTATTATTTTAGGAATTATATTTTATATTATATCGCCACGTATATATGACTCTATGCTTAAGACTATTGAATATATAGAAAAAGGAATTCAAAGATTTACAGCAACTGAACTTATTTATGGTGGAGTAGGGGCGCTAAGTTCTCTGATTCTTACGTCCTTGATAGGGTTACCACTTAATAATATAGATTTATATGGACTTGGACCTATATTATTTGTACTTTTAAATTTAATATTTGCAATTATATTTGCAAATATATTTATTGAAAAGAAGGATGACATAGCAAACGTCCTTGTAAACTTAAAGAAAAGTAGTCAAAAAGAAAAGAAAACTAAGGGTCATTCAAAGAATACTCCTAAGGTTTTAGATACATCGGTTATAATAGATGGAAGAATTTTTGATATATGTCAAACTGGTTTCGTAGAAGGTCCTTTAGTAATACCTAATTTCGTATTAGACGAATTAAGACATATCTCTGATTCAGCTGATTCTCTAAAAAGAAATAGAGGTAGAAGAGGTCTAGATATACTAAATAAGATTCAAAAGGAATTAGATATAGAGACTCAAATCTGGGAAGGCGATTTTCCTGAAATCCAAGAAGTAGATAGTAAATTATTAAAACTTGCTCAAACACTTAAGGGAAAAGTTGTTACTAATGACTTTAACTTAAATAAAGTAGCTGAATTCCAAGGAGTCCCTGTTTTAAATATAAATGAACTTGCTAATTCTATTAAGCCAGTAGTTCTTCCAGGAGAAGAAATGAAGGTTATAGTAGTTAAGGATGGTAAGGAAGCAACTCAAGGTATTGGATACTTAGATGATGGGACTATGATAGTTGTTGAAGGTGGAAGAAGATTCATGGGAGAGCAAATAGTAGTTATAGTTACATCAGTTCTACAAACAGCAGCAGGAAGAATGATATTTGCTAAACCTAAAGAAGATTAAGTAGGTGTTTTTATGGTTAGTGCTATAATTTTAGCCGGTGGAAAAGGCAAGCGAATGGGTGCTAAAATTAGTAAACAATATATAGAGCTTAATGGAAAGCCATTATTATATTATACATTAAAGCAGTTTTTATCTTGTGATGAAATTAATAAGATTATATTAGTTTTACCTAAGGAAGAAATAGAATATTGCAGAAATGAAGTCCTAGAAAAATACTCACTAAAAGTTGATTTAATAGTTGAAGGTGGAAAAGAGAGACAAGACTCTGTCTTTAATGGGTTAAGAGCAGTAAAAGATGAAGGCATAATTTTAATACATGATGGAGCAAGACCCTTTGTTTCTAAAAGGATAATTACTGAAGGTATAAAATATGCTGACCTTTATGGAGCTGCAGCACCTGGAGTAACACCAAAAGATACTATTAAAATTAAAGATGATAAGAGTTTTTCTAAGGAAACTCCCAAGAGGGAGACATTAGTTGCAATACAAACTCCTCAAGTCTTTAAAAGTAATATTATTAAAGAGTGTCATAAGAGGCTTAAAAGTGATAACTTAATAGTAACAGATGATACCATGGTAGTTGAAGCTTATAATTATGGTGTTTATCTATATGAAGGCGAATATACAAATATAAAAGTCACTACTCCAGAAGACTTAATATTGGCTGAAAAGCTAATAAGTGTAATAGATTAATATATTGACAGAAGATTTACAAGAATATATAATTAATTAAGCTAAAATTAAATAGGTTTTAAATCAGTGAAGAAGAATAGTAAAATCCGCTTTTTCAGAGAGAAAATTCATAGGCTGTAAAATTTTCAATAGGGTTTGAACCAGCTTTGGAGTTATAGGTAAAAACTATCGGTTTAACATCGTTAAAATTATTAGAGTACAAATTTAGGTGGTACCGCGATTAATATTCGCCCTAATTATTTAGGGCGAATTTTTTATTATTTAGAAAATTATAGTAAATTAAAATTTCTGGATAACTTTATGAGTATAGTAAAATTAATAGTCCAGGAAATGAATTATTTATTTTCTAATAAAATAATAGCGCTATATCATCTATATATATAGGAGGAAAAGATTATGAAAATGTCTAACATGTTAATATCAACATTAAGAGAAGTTCCAGCAGAAGCTGAAATTGATAGCCATAAGCTTATGTTAAGAGCTGGAATGATAAGAAAAATGGCTTCAGGAATATATAACTATATGCCATTAGGATTAAAAGCTTTAAAAAAGGTAGAAGATATAATTAGAGAAGAAATGAATGATGCAGGAGCACAAGAATTCCTAGCTTCAGCAGTATTACCAGCAGAGCTTTGGCAAGAATCTGGTAGATGGGATGTATATGGTGAAGAAATGTTTAGGCTTAAAGATAGAAATAATAGAGATTTTTGTCTAGGACCTACTCATGAAGAAGTATTCACTGATATAGCAAGAAATGAAATTAAATCATATAAGCAATTACCAGTTAATTTATATCAAATCCAAACTAAATACAGAGATGAAAGAAGACCAAGATTTGGAGTTATGAGATCTAGAGAATTTATAATGAAGGATGCTTATAGCTTTGATAAGGATCAAGCAGGATTAGATTTATCATATAATAAGATGAGAGAAGCTTATATTAAAATATTTAATAGATGTGATATAGATGCTAAACCAGTTGAAGCAGATTCAGGAGCAATTGGAGGTTCTGGTTCAGCAGAATTTATGGTTAAGTCAGAAGTAGGAGAAGATGATGTAGTATTCTGTAGTGCTTGTGATTATGCAGCAAATATAGAAAAGGCTCCTTCTACACCAGAAGTTTCAGAAAAAGAAGACTTAAAAGATTTAGTTAAAACTGAAACTCCAAATATAAGAACTATTGAAGAATTAGTTAAATTCTTTAATACAACTGAAAAGAAATTTGCTAAGACTTTAATATATAACGCAGATGGAAAAATTGTTGCAGTTATGGTTAGAGGAGATAGAGAAACTAATGAAATTAAGGTTTCTAATGCTTTAGGTGGAGTAGTTAACTTAAATATGGCTACAGCTGAAGAAGTTTTAGCAGCTACTAATGCACAAGTAGGATTTGCTGGACCAATCAACATAAAGGTAGATACTTTATTAGTTGATGAAGAAGTTAGAAATATGTATAATTTCATAGTTGGAGCTAATGAGACTGGATATCATATTGAAAATGTAAATTATGGTAGAGACTTTGAAGGTATAGTAGGAGATTATAGAAATATAACAGAAGGAGAAAAGTGTCCTTCTTGTGGAGCTAAGGTTAATATTTCTAGAGGAACTGAAGTAGGTCATATATTCAAGCTTGGAACTAAGTATTCTGAAGCTATGAAAGCTACTTTTATAGATGAAAATGGTAAGGAAAAACCATTTATTATGGGATGCTATGGTATAGGAGTAACTAGAACATTAGCTTCTATAATAGAACAACATAATGATGAAAATGGAATAGTTTGGCCTTTAGAAGTTGCACCATATCATATTAATGTAATTCCTGTTAATATAAAAGATGAAGCACAAATGGAAGTTGCAAGTAAAATATATGAAGAATTAAAATCTATTGGTGTAGATGTAGTATTAGATGATAGAAATGAAAGAGCAGGAGTTAAATTTAAGGATTCTGAACTTATGGGCATTCCAATGAGAGTAACTGTAGGTAAGAAAATTTCAGATGGTGAAGTTGAATTTAAGCTTAGAACTTCTGAAATGGAAACTATAAAAATTGAAGATGTAGTAAATAGAGTAAAAGAAGAATTTAATAAAAATAAATTAACTATTAGATAGGAGGTAAATCAATGATACTTTATAATAGCTTAACGAGAAAGAAAGAGGAGTTTGTACCGCTTACTCCTGGAGAAGTTAAGATGTATGTATGTGGACCAACTGTATATAATTATTTTCATATTGGAAATGGGAGAACTTTTATAGTTTTCGATACAATAAGAAGATATTTTGAGTATAGAGGCTACAAAGTAAATTTTGTTCAAAATTTTACTGATATAGATGATAAAATGATAAAAAAAGCCAATGAAGAAGGGACTACAGTAGCTTGCGTTGGAGATAAGTATATAGATGAATATTATAAAGATGCAGATGGACTTAATATAAAAAGAGCATCTACAAATCCTAGAGCAACTGAATTTGTTCAGGATATAATTGATTTTATTTCTGGACTAATAGAAAAGGGTTATGCTTATGAAGTAGCTGGAGATGTCTATTTTAGAACTAAAAAGTTTGATGGCTATGGAAAGCTTATAAAACAAAGTATAGAAGATCTTCAATCTGGAGCAAGAATTAATATTGATGAAAGAAAAGAAGATCCAATAGACTTTGCTTTATGGAAGGCTCAAAAACCGGGGGAACCTGCTTGGGAAAGTCCATGGGGACTTGGAAGACCAGGTTGGCATATTGAATGTTCATGCATGGCAAAGAAATTACTAGGTGAAACTATAGATATACATGCTGGTGGAATGGATTTAGCTTTCCCTCATCATGAAAATGAAATAGCACAAAGTGAAGCGTTAACAGGAAAGACATTTGCTAACTACTGGATGCATTCAGCATATTTAAATGTTAATAATGAAAAGATGTCTAAATCATTAAATAACTTCTTAACTGCAAGAGAGGCTCTTAAAAATTATGATGCTGATGTAATAAGATTTTTAATGTTATCAGCTCACTATAGAGTACAATTAAATTTTAGCAGTGAGTTGTTAGAGTCAGCAAAAGCATCAGTTGAAAGACTTTATAATGCTGTAGCAAATCTTGAAAACTTAATTGATGAAGTTAAGAAAGATAAAATGGATGAAAAAGAAGAAGAGTATTTAAAATCATTAAATGTATATAGACAAAAGTATATTGATAAAATGGATGATGATTTTAATACAGCAGATGCTATAACAGCTATCTTTGATCTAATAAGAGATATTAATTCAAACATCAATATAGAATCATCTAAAGAACTATGTGAAAAAGCTCTAGAACTAATAAGAGAGCTTGGGGGACCTTTAGGAATGTTACAAAAATCAACTAAGGGTAGTTTAGAAGAAGAAATTGAAAGATTAATAGAAGAAAGACAGCAAGCAAGAAAAGATAAAAATTTTGCTTTAGCTGACAAGATAAGAGATGACTTAAAAGCTAGAAATATTATTTTAGAAGATACACCACAAGGTGTTAGATGGAAAAAAGTAAATTAATTTAAAGGCTGCAAAAGTGCAGCCTTTATTTAAAGGAGATTAGGATGTTAGAGGATTTAAGAAGTAGGGAATTTAGTAGTGATGAAGCTAGAAGGCTAAATCCTTTGCAATTAGCTTTAGTTGGTGATGCTGTATTCGAAATATATATTAGAAGCTATATTTTATCAGAGAACACTGAGTTATCTGCACATAAGATGCATGTTGAAGCTATTAAGTATGTTAAGGCGAAAAGTCAATCTGCCATTATTAAGGATATAGAAGAAGAGTTAGAAGAAGATGAAATGTATATCTATAAAAGAGGAAGAAATACTAAATCTGCTACTACTCCTAAAAACGCAAATGTGATAGACTATAGGAACGCTACTGGTTTTGAAGCCTTACTTGGATATTTATATTTAATTGGAAATAAAGAAAGATTATTTTATATATTAGAGAAATCAACAAAAGTTAAGTTAACATAAGTTAATAAATGTTATAAGGAGTGAATAAAAGTGACAAAAGGAAATAGAGAAAGTAGAATGAGAGCTAGAGCTGAAAGAAAGATGCTTGAAGGTTCTACTAATCAAGGGAAATTTAAAAACTATGGATTTAGAGAAGAAAGAAAATCTTCTAATAATAGAAATAAAGCAATTGAAAGTCCTGAAGTTGAAGAAAGAGAAGATATAATAGTAGGAAGAAATGCTGTTATGGAAGTATTAAAAAGTGATAGAACTATAGAGGCACTATATATTGCTAATGGTAATATGGAAGGTTCTATTAAAGCTATAATTAATATAGCAAAAGAAAAAGGACTAGTGATAAAGGAAGTTGATAGAAAGAAACTAGACTTTATGAGTGCTGGTAATAATCATCAAGGGGTAATAGCTCAGGTTACAGCATATAAGTATTATGAAGTAGCAGATATGATAAATTATGCTAAAAAGAAAAATCAAGATCCGTTTATAATAGTTTTAGATGAAATAGAAGATCCTCATAATTTAGGTTCAATTATAAGAACAGCAGAGTTATGTGGAGCTCATGGAATAATAATACCAAAGAGAAGAAATGTAGGGGTAACATCTACTGTATATAAATGTTCAGTTGGAGCTATAGAACATATGAGAATAGCTAAAGTTACAAATATAAATGCTGCTATAGATGAACTTAAAAAAGAAGGGCTTTGGATATATGGTGCAGATATAGCTGGTACTGAGTATAGCTATGAAGTTGACTTTGGTGGTCCTTGTGCAATAGTAATTGGAAGTGAAGGTAGAGGTATATCTAAGCTTACTTTAAAGAAATGCGACAAGTTAGTAAAAATCCCTATGGTAGGAAGAATTAATTCTTTAAATGCTTCAGTTGCAGGTGGTATAATGATGTATGAAATATTAAAAGGAAGGCTATCAAAATAGCTTTATAGAAGAGGTATGTTTTGAAAATAATATTTGTTGATGGGTATAATGTTATAAATAGCTGGCCTAACTTAAAATTTCAAAAAGATTATAGTTTTGATGGAGCTAGGCAAAGTTTAATTGATAGCCTACACAACTATTCAGTTTATGAGGGGTGTAAAATAATAATAGTTTTTGATGCCCATAAGGTAAGTAGAAGCATTGAAAAGAAAGAAGATATAAATAAAAACATCAGTATAGTATTTACTAAAGATGGTGAAACAGCAGATTCTTATATTGAAAGGGAAGTTCATAATATAGGAAGAAGATTTGAGGTTTATGTTGTAACTTCAGATTGGCTTGAACAACAAACCATATTTCAAAGAGGAGCTGTAAGAGTATCTTCTCTTGAATTCTATAATGAAGTACTTGATACTGAAAATAGAATAAAGAATAAAACTTTAAAAAACTCAAACTTATCTAAGAATAACTTATTGGATAATGTTGATGAGGAAGTGTTTAATAAATTAGAAGCTATGAGACGTAGTAAATGATAAGTTAATTATTGTAGCTATTATAGATAGGCTTGAAGGGGTGATATGTAGTGGAGGATAGTAGCAAGGGAAATATACATTTTAGTGAGTTTGTGAATAAGACAGATGAAGAAGTAGTTGATAAGGCTAAAACTGGTGATGCAAGAGCTCAAGAGTATTTAATAGCAAAGTATGAGAATTTTGTTAAAGCCAAAGCTAAATCATATTTTCTAATTGGTGCAGATAAAGAAGATATTTACCAAGAAGGAATGATAGGATTATATAAAGCTATAAGGGATTTTAAAGCAGATAGGTTAGCAAGCTTTAAAGCCTTTGCTGAACTTTGTATTACAAGACAAATAATAACAGCTATTAAAACTGCTACTAGGCAGAAGCATATCCCTTTAAACACATATATATCTTTAAATAAACCAATATATGAAGAAGA
>JAHAIU010000131.1 GCA_018372555.1 Clostridium sp. | reverse complement strand
ATCTCTTTATTTTGTTTTTCTGTTAATTTTAATTTCTTAGTTACTTTCATTAACTTTTCATATAACTCTTTTTCATTTAAAGAGGCTCTTAAAAATCCACTTATTAAATTGCTTATTTCAAGTACAATTTGCAAAGCTTCTATTCTATCATCATCTTTTAAGTTACCGTTTTCAATAGTTCTATATAATATATATCCATACACAGAACATAGCTCAACATAATCTATTATATTTTCATCTTCAATTTTGCTTAGCATATATTCAATTTCTACAGATGAATACTTATTGTAAATATCATTATTAACATTAAAATGTACAGAGGCATTTATAAATTCATCTTTAATGTCACTCGTTACTTTCCCATTTAAGTAATCAACAACTAGCCCGTAAATTATGCAATCCATTTATCTTCCCCCTAAATTAATCCTATACATATAATTTATCACAATATTTAAAATTTTCAAATTGTATTTACCATTATTTTTTTTATTTAAATAAATATAGATTTCCCCTTTACTTTTGTATATAGTAGTTGTATAATATTATTTGTAGCAAAAATTAATATCGCGGGGTGGAGCAGTTGGCAGCTCGTCGGGCTCATAACCCGAAGGTCGTAGGTTCAAGTCCTGCCCCCGCAACCAATAAAAACAGTGTAAAACTAAATTAGTTTTACACTGTTTTTTTATTCTTTTATATTTTTCTCTGCTAATAATCGCTTATATTAATATATTGACATTTTATTCCTACATTGCTATCATCGTATTAAACACTGTTCAATAAATAAACATCGTTTAATTATACTGAATATTATATTAGGAGATATACAATGGTAAAAGAAAATAGAAGAGAACGCGAAATTGAAGAAATGAAAGAGTTAATTCTTTCATCAGCAAGCTCTATTGTTGCATCTGAAGGCTTTGAAAAACTATCAATTAGAAAAATAGCAAAAAGTATTGAATACTCTCCTGCTATTATTTATCACTACTTTAAAGATAAAGAAGAAATTATTAATATTTTAATGCAAAGAGGATATAAAAAAATTATATCTGCAGTATCTTCTGTAAATACTGAAAATCTTTCTATTGAAGAAAGACTAACTGAAATGACTAAAAACTACATATACACAGCTCTAAAAATGCCTGATGAATTTCTAGCAGCTCAGTTAAATACCTCTAAGGAAGCTTTGAATCATACATCTTATTTATTTAGAGGAGCTTCAAAAGATAAACCTGCACTATCAGCATTATATAAATGCCTTTCAGATATGCAGACTGATAATTTAATAAGTGAAGATAAAATTGAATTAACTGCTCAAATTATAGCAGTTTCTACTCTTGGACTTATTATAAAGTTAATTGTTGAAAAAGAAGTAATCTCTGAAGAACAAAAGGAGATATTAATTGATTTCTACTCAAAAGAAATCGTATTAAAGATAGCTAGTACAATTCAAATTAAAAATTAGGGGATGATAATTTGAAAAAGATATTTAAAGTACTAATTTCATTACTGCTTATCTTAGTACTTATTTTTATTAGCGGAATATTTTATTTAACTAAAGGTCTTAAAGAAGGTGAAAATATCACTATCGATAGTATAAACTTATCTAATCTAAGTGATGGAGTTTACTTAGGAGAATTTAAGGAAGGAAGATGGTCTAATACTCTCAATGTTATAGTAAAAGACCATAAAATCACAGAAATTATTCTAAAAGATGATGTAAAATTTCCTATGCCTAATCTAAGTGATGAATTATTTAGTAATGTGATTAAATCTCAAAATACAACAGTTGATACTTTTTCAGGGGCAACTGTTACCTCAAAAGCATATTTAAAATCAATAGAAAATGCTCTAAATAATTAAAATGGAGGAGTTTATATGAACGCTTTAATTGCTTATTCCAGTAAATACGGATGTACAAAAAAATGTGTAGATTTACTACACAAAGAACTTAATGGCAATGTAGAAATAATTAATTTACAAACTTCAAGGAATATTGACCTTTCAAAGTATGACAAAGTAATTATCGGTGGATCTATTTATATGGGAATGATTCAAAAAGAAGTGAAAGAATTCTGCAATAATAATTTAGAAATCTTAAAAGGAAAACAAACTGGTCTTTTTATCTGCGGAATGCAAGAAGGTGAATCCATAACTACAGAGATAAATGAAAATTTCCCTAAAGAATTACTTGAAACTTCACTTATAAAAGAACATTTCGGAGGAGAATTTACATTTTCTAAAATGAAATTCTTTGAGAAAATGATAGTTAAGATGATTTCAAAAACTTCATCTGATAAGTCCAATATATTAAAAGATAATATAAATAAATTTGCTCTAAAAATGAATTCAATTTAATATATCTTCTTTCTAAGTAATTTGGCAGTATAAATATATTACTAAAAAATATTTATACTGCTTTATTTAGATATTAACCCAGCATAATTTTAAATAATATTAATTCTAATTTCCTAGCTTATATGTTTTTACTCTGATAAATCGAATGTCCATCCCATTTCTTCTAGTTTATCTAGTATATCTTTAGGTATATCATTTGCACTTCCTTTTTCTATAAGCTTACAAGTATATATTGTAGTTCTTCCAGGATAAGTTTCCATAATAATATCGTAAGTAACTTCTATTTTATCTCCACTTTCTAAATCATCAAAAACATTTTCACTACCTGTTTTATTTGACATATCAATTGGTCCATTATTCTCAGCAATAATAATATTACTTCCATTAGTTGATCTTAAATATATACCCACCATAGAATTTTCACTCTTTTCAGAACATCCTACAAATAAAATCATACTGAAAGTAAAAAGTGAAAGATATACTAATAGTTTTTTCATCTCTTATACCACCTTATATATTTTTATTATCTGCTGTCTTTCCTCAAAATCTTTAATCATAATATAGTTATATTATATTTTACGTTATACTTAAATTAAATATGAGAAATTAAATAAAAAGCAGTATATAAATCCAAAAGGCACCTAAGTGCCTTTTTACTTCAGTTATATCTACCTCACAAATAAATAATCAACTTTTGATAATTTATTTAATTTATCTGAATTTACATCTTTAATTTCATCTATTAAGTATTCTTTATTTAAAATACTATCTTTTTTTAAATTCTTTTGTACAACTATTTTTTCACTTACTGCCATAGTCATAATAGCAACTAAGACGCTAATAAACTTTTCTTCACTAGTCCCAGCAGAAGCAACCCCAACAGATATCAAAGCAGCTAACATATATTCTAATTTAATAGCTTCAAATAAATTAAAACTTTCTCTATTTATTTCTCTATCTACAAAAAATTCGCTGTATCCATCTGTTAAATAGTATTCCTCACTCTTTACTACTACTATTATATTGTTTGCTTTTGAAAAATTCCTAAAGCTCACTCTAACCTCTATATTATCCCTAAATCTATCAATACGAGAGTTATCTTCTTTCTTTTCTATTACATTATTAATAATTGCTTTAAATTCATTTATACTTCCAATTACAACGTTTATATTATATCTATTAATAATGCTTAAAGCAGTTTCCTTCTTTATAAAAGAATTTTCCTCCCCTATTAAATCTAAGATTATTGGCATTTTTCTTCTTCTAGCAATTCTTATTGATTTCTCAATATCTTGTATCTTTTCCTCACTTAAATCTTCTAAGCTTACTAATAAAGATGCTATATCTTTATTGCTTACATTATCACTGATTAATGAGGAAAAAAATACAGGTACTCCATTATATGCCATAATACATTCAGCTAAATCCTTTAATAATAATGAATTTGAAATACAGTATATAAGAGGTTTACTTTTCTTCTGCAAGCTTAAGCACTCGTCTAAGGCTCTTACACCAATTTGCATTCTGTATCCTCTCTTACATCTTAAACTAATAATAGTATAAGACAGTGGCAAAGGCTACTTGTTGTGCACCCCGCAACTGCCTTTCTACATATTATTCGACTTTATTTGCATATGTTACATCATTAAATTTTAAATAATATTAATTACCTTTGGCTATTTATCTATATTTAAAGACTATTACTCCCCTTCTAATTCTATTAATAATACAATAATCTATGTAAGTTACTTTTAAAATTATTTTTCTTCTAAAATATCATAAGACTCTAAAATTAAGATTATTTATTGAAACATATATATGTATCTTGCGGCTTAATTGCTTTAATTAATTATTTTCTTTATAATTACATATATGAATGTTGTAGAATGACTTATTAGCTGATAAATATCAAGTAAATAAAACTTGAAAACTTATTTAATAACAGAATTATTTTATTAAAATATTTCTTACTCTAATATTCCAAAGATATAACATTTTACATAGTTAAACAAATTTAAAAATATACATGGAAAATATTAAGGTACATGCATTAAGATAATCTTTATAGACTTATGCTATTACTTGATATTACATTAAATAAAATACGATAGGAGAACTAAAATGAATTGGATTGATGATATAAAAAACTATAAACCTTTTAATGATCAAGAAGCTTCAGATAAAGAAGCTATTTTATATTCAATAGGCACCTTTAATAACTTATTAACTAGGGAGAACCCTCTAGCACATATAACTAGCTCTGGATACATAGTGAATAAAGATAAAACTAAAGTCCTTATGATTTATCATAATATTTATAAATCTTGGTCTTGGACTGGTGGACATGCTGATGGAGATGATGATTTATTATATGTGGCTATTAAAGAAGCTAAAGAAGAAACAGGCATTAAAAATATAAAAGCTCTTGATAATAAGATTTTTTCCCTAGATGTACTTCCAGTACCTGCACATATTAAGAGAGGAAAGAATATTGCTTCCCATCTTCATTTATCAGTTGCTTATCTATTAGAAGCAGATGAAAATGATGAACTTATAATAAAAGAAGATGAAAATAGTGGAGTAAAATGGATTCCAATTGATGAAGTATCAAAGTATTCTACTGAGGCTGATATGGTTAAGCTTTATGAGAAGTTTAATGATAGAATAAAAAAATATTATTCATCCGATCGCTACTAAGAATCACTTTATAAGTTATAATAAAATCTCTGCATTTTATTAAGTTATTGTCATATTTTAAATATTTCAGTTAAGTAATTACGCAAACAACTTATATAAAATTATTAGGGTTGTCACAAATATAAAACTATTTTTATTACATAATTTTCTTTCTTTTTGTGTGCAACCCTATCTTTATCACTATGTTTAATTTTAATATATTATCATATATCTTTTGCTTCTAAAAGCTTTTATCTGACTTTATTATATTAATTCCTTGAAGTATAGTTTCTAAAGCAAAGTCTAAAATGAATATTAAAAGCTTAGTATCTTCTGGAAAGTTCACTATTAAAGTTTTGTTTCTTATTCCTGCTACTCCTCTAGTTAATATAGATTTTCTAGATATTTGGAGACAAAAGCACGATATCCCTTGTATTAAAGCATTTGCTTCTCTATGAATTATGTTTTTTGTAGCTTCAGGAACAACATCATTTTCTCTAAATCCTATTCCTCCAATTGTTATTATAAGATCAAGCTTATTAATATCAGACATTTCCTTCATTTCTTCTTCTAAGTCTTCTTGATTACTTTTCATCATTTTACTTGTTACTATCTCATGCCCCTCATTTTCTAAATACCGTTTAACTATCTTAAGCCTATGAACTTCGTTATTTGACATAATCTCATCTTTATTTCTAGCCATAACTAGTATTCCAACCCTCACCATAAACCCACCTCATTATAAACTAATTAATAGAACTTTTCATATTATTTACTTAATATATAAATTATAACATTACTTATGCATAAAAAAATAGATAGAATATTAGGATTCTATCTATTTCTACCAAGTTCTTCATTTATTTTCTTCATCGATTCGATTTCTTGACATTTTTCTCGCAAATTACTTACTGCATTGTTATTATTACTATTGTTGTTATTATTCATAGCTGCAAAGTTAAACATAAACATTAATTCTACTTCTTCCTCTTCAACCATTTCTAATATTCTTATATTTATTTCTTCCCTCAACTCTTCATATTTAATAAAATTCATTTCATTTGTATAAAAGTACATAAATACTCCATATCCCATATTTGACAAATCATTAAAGCTTACTATTATTAGGTCCTTATCTATCTTTTCATGGTTATTTAAATATTCTTTTATCTTATCTAAAAGACTCCTAATTTTCTTAATAGGTGTATTAGATTTAATAGTAAATTTAAAGTGAATCCTTCTAAGTCTTCTTTCGCTCCAATTTATTATTTCCTCATTTGCAAGCTTTGAATTTGGAATAGTTGCAACTGACATAGTAAAAGTTCTAACCTTTGTACTTCTAAAGGTTATATCTTCAACTATTCCTTCAATTTGAGGAGTTTGTATCCAATCACCCTTAGCAAAAGGCCTATCTAATACTATAATCATTCCACCAAAAAGATTAGAAAATGCATCTTGAGCCATAAGAGCAAAGGCTACACCACTAATACCAAGCCCTGCAATAAAACCTGTAAATCCAAATTCTCTCGCAATACAGCTTACTCCAATTATCACAATTAAAAGCCTTATCACTATTGAAACAAAGGGAAATACGATATCATTCTTTTTTAGCTTACTATATAAAAAAGAATTTTCTAAAGTTAAATTATAAAAAAAATAGCAAATAACTATTACAATAAAAAGCCTCTTTATTCTATCGCTTGTAAATGAATTAAAGTTTAATTCATCAAAATCAATAATTATTAAAGAAGCGTAAACTGAATATAAGGCTATATATAACTTAATAGGTTTTTCTAAAGACCAAGCTAAGCTATCATCTGCTAAATTTTTAGTTTTTTTAGCTAATCTAATAATGTAATCAAATATTCTAGTTATTACATATCTATTAAATATAAGAGCTATTAGTACTATCATAAACGCTGCTATATATTTGCTTACATTTATTTGAATTAATGTCTTTATAACCTCCTCTAGTATATCCATAGCTTCTCCTTAACTGCATCTATTCTTCCTTTCTATAACTATTATTTTACTCTATCTTTTTTCTTTTATTCTTTAACTATCTAATGCATTTCTTAAGTCCTTCGTAAATTCTAATAAGTTATCTTTATTTTTTTACATTTTATCAACTAAACTTACAATTATTATTTCCTTAGAGCAATTCTTAATATTTTCATCTATTTACACTATTATGTAAATTCTTTCTCTTAATTAGGAGTAACTAAAGAATTTAGTTTATATTTATTTAAATTAAAAAGAGGGTATCTAACTAATTTCTTAGTCAGATACTCTCTTTATAAGGTTTTACTATCTTAATTCAAAAGAATTACAGTCTGTACATTGTACTTGAGTTGGATTCTGTTCATGAGTTCCAACTTGTATTACAGATAATGTACAATATTTTTCAGAAGTATTATTATACTTACATTGTTCAACTGTACACTTTATATTCGGATTCTTATCCATTAAAATCACCACCTTACCCTATTAGTATTTACGTTAAAATTTATACTATTCCTAAAACATATAATTTAATAATGTAAAATCTAGAATAAGTAGGTTATGTAATAAAATGCGAATATAACATAATGATATGTATTAACTTTCCGATTTTTAAATAATTTCGAATTTAATACATATCATTAATGTTAAAAACTTCTTAAGGAATTTAAACTTGGGGATGTGAGCCTACTAAAGGAAGAAATTCAGGCAAGCTGAATTTCAA
>JAHAIU010000130.1 GCA_018372555.1 Clostridium sp. | reverse complement strand
TTTTTAAGCTTCCACCATTTGTTTCTATAACTTCTTTGTACCAGTTAAAGCTCTTTTTCTTATATCTTTCTAAAGTTCCTGTTCCATCATCATTTCTATAAACGTATATGCAACTACTTATTCAATAAATAAAATAGTACACCTCTGATATTAATTAAACTAATCATTAACATCAAAGGCATAAATATTCATTATTTAATTCTGTAATATACCTTTTAAAATCATTTTTATCTACTTCTTTAGTTTCAATTAAAAATAAATAATCCATAAGCTTTGGATGAAATTTAAGGTTTAATAACTCCTTACAAAAGCTATGAGCTGCAATTTCCCTAGTTTTTAATATTGAAGATTTTCTATTTATTGGTCCTATAGAAATTGTCTCCACCTTTTCTAACAATTCATTTGTATTTTTTTTATTCTTAAACTCCAAGAAATGATAAAACTCATGTGCCAAATGAATTTGATAAACCTTATCTCTACTTACTTTAAATCCTGACTCATTTAAAGATTTATAAAGTTGTTCTATAGAGTTTTTATAAATTGTTATTTTCTTTTCTTTTTTATCAAAGATTATCTCACCTCTTATATCTAATTTCTTAGTGGGAGAAGCTTCTTCAATAATTACTTCTACTCCATTATCCTTAAGTAACTCTTCTAAGGTACTATCTTTATATTTTTCAGCTTCTTTTCTACCAATATTACTAGCTTCATTAAGAAAATATTTTATTTTCTTCTTTGGTATTTTATGAAATACTATATCTTCCTTTAATTCTAAAAAGGATAAAATTTCATCATTTAAATAATATAAATTATTCATTTAATTTACTCCTCTTAAATTTATTACAAGAGCCTTATGCATACTCTCTCCTTAGACTTTATTTTCTTTCCACTTAATTGAATTAAGAGTTAAGTTTTTGTTTTTAAAACATTCTAAATCTTAACTCTTAACCCTTCTTTTAAATAAAGAATATTTTCTTAACTAAAATATAGTAATTGCAGTATATATTAAGGCTCCACAAGTAATTATTACTGTGTAAAGTATTGTAGATTTTAATACAGCATTTACATCTACCTTTGCAAAATCACACACTATAACATTATGAGTATTCGTTGGATCAGATATACCTTGAACTACACCTGTAGATCTTAGTGCCATACCAATTGCTGCTGGACTTAATGTTCCTGCTGCAAGCATAACATTTGCAATTCCTGAACCTAATCCGTACAGATTTAATGGTCCTCTATATAATGCTAAAGGAGCACAGATTGTAAATAATATTATATATGGAACTGGTGAAGTTGGTAATACTGCTGAAATAAGTGGTTGCATTAATGATACTGTTTGCTCTGCTGCAACACCATTTAATAATATACCAATACCTATCATTAAACCTAAAACTCCAGCAACATCTTGAATTCCTTCAACCAAAGAGCTTGTTGTAATTTGAATGAAATCTCTTGGTTTTGTTACTAATATTGTATAAATGACTGCTGTTAATAATGAAACTTCAGTTGATAACTTAAAGAAGAATACTAATAATATCGGTACTATTGGTGCTAGTAAAGCAAAAATATTAACATCCTTTTGAACAACATTTGTTGATGTTCCTGTTGGCATAGCCCATGTACTTCTTACAGAAGTACCTCTAACATTAATTAATATATATACAACTGTTACAACTACGGAAATTAATCCCAATACTAAAGAAGTTGATTTTACAAGTTCCATATCCATTCCAATTGCATCAACATAGAATTGATAGTTAGCTACATTAAATAATCCCCCTAAACCAAGCCCCATTAGGAAACAACCGGCAGCTGCTGTTGGTTTAATACCTGCTGATAGCATAAGAGGTATTACTATTGTTGCTACCATAATAACTGCCCCAGCTCCCCCAAGTGCTGAGAAAACTACTGCAACTGCTGCTGTTAATACAAAAGCTATAACTAATGGTTTATCCCCTGCAAGCTCTGCTGCTTTTCTTACGATAGCATTTGATACTCCTTGCTTTTGAATAGTTTTAGCAAACATTCCACCTAATATTGTTGCAATCATAGTTGTTGCTAACCTTGCAGAACCAGCTCCAATAACATGTCCCATTATTGTTTGTCCACCTTCCTCTAACGGTGTCTTGAATGGAACCCCAGCAATCACTGCAATAATAATACCTAGTAAAGGTAAAGCTAATAATGTTGGTAACTTTTTAGCAATCATAAGTCCTGTAATAACTACAAATGTTAATAAAATTAATATTACCTGTAAACTTAATGCATCTCCCATTTTATAATACCTCCAAAATTTTATTCTTTTTTTATATTTACCCCTAGTTTTTTATCCTAAAGGATTTTTATTTAAACTTGAAACAATAAATAATTGCGATTTAACTTATTACTTGATTTGATTTTTTTAGTTCAATCATTAACTCATTTATATCTATATCTTTATAAGGTAACTTATTTATTAGAGCTATTTTTGATGCAATCCCTGCTGCCTGACCTAATGCCATACATATAGGTGATACTCTAACTGAAGCAAATGCCTCATGAGTAGAACTTATTGCCCTTCCAGTAACTAGTAAGTTCTTTATCCCCCTTGGAATTAAACATCTGTATGGTATTCCATAATAATCTCCCATCTTCATTTCCTTAATGGTAATATCCTTCCCGTCTGGATCATGAATATCAATAGGCCAACTACCTAAGGCTACTGTATCACTAAATATCTTCCCTTGAATGATATCATTTTCAGTAATTACATACTCACCTACTATTCTTCTGGACTCACGGACACCAATCTCATCTGCTGACTGTAGTAATCTTGAGTTTTCAAACCCTGGAACATATTTTTTAAGGAATTTATATATCTCTATTACCTGTCTTCTACCTTCTATAGTAGCTTCAGAAAGTTCAAAGCCTTCAATAGATTTTTTATTTATTACTCTACTCATATTTATAGCTACTTCTCCTCTTCTATTTAATTCAAAGAAAAGTACTCTATCTCTATTTAGATTTAAATCATTATTTTTATTAGCTTCTTCCACCTTAGAGAAAAATCCTGAAATCGCTATTCTTTTTACCTCTGATAGCGAGCTAATTTCATTACTTATGACAAATTCATTTGGATGTTTATCTGAATAATCTATTATTTTATCAACATCTACATTATCCATTTTAAACATAAAAGTCATAGGTTGACATTTTCCATCTACTTCTCTTCCTACCTTCATTTCACAGCCAGCTAAATAGGCTATTTCAGCATCCCCTGTTGCATCAATAAAATACTTAGCTTTTATATCATAAATACCTGAACGAGTTTTGGCTGTTATAGTAGTAACACTATCTTGTTCTTTATTTACTTTTAAAGCTTCTGTATGATATAAAATTTCAACACCAGCATTAAGCAAATACTCTTGAGCTACATATTTATAAATTTCCGTATCTACTGGAGTTACAGTTGCTGCAACACCTAATGGATCCATTATATGTCCAATGGTTCCACCTTCTTCTTTTATTTTTTCTATAAGCTCTTCTGCATACCCCTTAATTATTTGTTTTTCTCCTGCATGAAAAGTCATAAGAGGTATAACTAAAGATTTTGTAGCACACCCACCTAGGTATCCACCTCTTTCAATTAAGCAAACCTTAGCACCACCAGTAGCTGCTGCCTTAGCTGCTATTAGCCCAGAAGGTCCCCCTCCAATTATTACTATCTCATATTCTTTAAAACCCTTTATATCCATTTTAAACCTCCTGTAATTTTAATTTTATAGAACATTCGGTTTCAAAAACCCTATTCCAAGGTAGTGTAGCTTTTACATCAATTTCAGATACTATACCTTTTGCTTCTAAATAATCAATATTTATTCCTATAAAATATTCTTTCATTAAAGTATCTAAAGTTTTTTCAACATAATTATTTACCCTTACATTAATATTTTCCATATTAAAAATACTTAAATTTTCTTCAATAACTATTTTAGCTGTATCTCTTCTTACAATACTTTGATAGAAAAAATCATCTGCATATCTTTCTAAAAGAAATCTTAAACTATTTATAGATTTATTTAGGCTTAAATTATTATTATTTATTAAATTTGAAATAATATTCCCATGAGCAATTGCAGTTCCTAATGCATTACCTGCAGTATTCCAACCACTATATGCTGTAATTTTTAATAATAAATCCTCTTCCCTTAACCTATCTATTAAATATAAATCACCACCATTAGCAAGGGATAAATCTGCTAGGGCTATTACTTTACCTTTATAAGAATATTTTTTTAGCTTAGATACAAAGTCATCTATAATTTCTTTCTTATTATAGTTATCCATATTATCTTCTGCCATATCTATATAAGGCATATTAGGGGTGGTAACCGCTAAGACTAAATCACAGGACTCTATATTATCTACACTTATTGTTCCTAAACTTTTTAAATGTTCATTAATATTATCCTTTAAAGGTCTATCTTCAAATTTAGGTATATTATTAC
Source organism: Clostridium sp. (assembly GCA_018372555.1). GTDB lineage: Bacteria > Bacillota > Clostridia > Clostridiales > Clostridiaceae > Clostridium. The sequence continues at coordinate 3,264 of JAHAIU010000130.1, read as the reverse complement.
TTCTACCTTCATCATCATAAACAACAAAAACCTTAGGATAAGATTTTGTACTATCATTTATATACCTAGCTAATAAAATTTGTCCTATTTCATCAGCTCCTGGATATACATAAACTTTATCCTTTAAAAAATATTTATTTATTTCGTCATTTATAACCTTATGCTCTATCCAATGAAGTCCATAGGGTGAGCAATCTTCTTGAGACATAATTAAGAAATCTACTATTTCATCTTTAACAAGATTAATTGCTTCCATATTTAATATGTGATTTCTTTTTCTAGAGTTTAAATAATTTTCTAAAACGATTTCAGGAATTTCAGATATTAACTTATCTAAATCACCTTGTAAATTAAGCTCTCCTAAAATTTCAATTTTATATCTTAACTCATTATATTTATTTATCTTTCTCCACCATACTTCACTTTCATCACCAGAAATGGAGATAGATAATCTCATAATATTTGAGAAAGCATAAATTTTTACTGTAGGATTTTCTCTTTTAAATTCTCTTACAGTGTTTAATAATTCTAAAGCTTCTTCCTTTAGAGTTTCAGAACTTCTTGAAGCAATTAATCCTCCATATAAAAGCATATCTAATGATATTATTAAAACTTGTCCTTTAGTATTCTTTAGCCAATTTGAAATTTCATGGCATTGTCCCTTTTGAAAAAATTGCCCTAGGATTTCTTTAGGTGGTGTTATTATATCTATATTTGATATTTTTCCTAATTCTTGTACCAAAGCAAGGTTTACAGGTCTATCATCTAAAGGTATATATAAAACCTTCTCACTTTCCATAGTGTTACTCCTTATTAAAATTATCTATAGTTTCTCTAAACTCTAAAGTTGATTTATAGACAGATTCTTTTGTATTACCTGTTACAATAGCTCCTATCATTATGCCATTTATACCAATTTCCTGAAGTATTAAACTTTGTTCTGGGGTTATTTTTCTTTGAGTTGGAATTACAATAGGTGTGTTAGTTGAATTGCGTATAGACTTATATTGTAATATTTCCCTTACAGTTAGAGGCTCACCATAGGTTTTGGGATCCATAATTGAACATTCAAGTATATCTATAGGTAAACTATCATAAACTTTAACAAACTCTATATCATAGTTATCATCTATGGCTACCATTTTATAGATATCTTTTTTCATTATTAATGGATTCATATGCTTATCATATAATGATATAAACTCAAATCCATTTTCTATTATTCCATCTATTTCTGACATTGGAATTTCATTATGCCCACCTGCAACAATACCTGAAGATATATTTTGTGAATGACATAAATCTCTTATTGCTTTAACATTTTCTAATTCTTCTTGTAGAGATCCAAACCTTGTTTTGCTTGCTCTGTGTTCCACATTGATATGTATTTTCACCATATCTGCTCCAGCTTCAATAGCTGCTTTAGCTAGTTCAACATCATTTGCTGGCAAACTTACAATCAATGTTAACTTTTTTTCATTTAACTTATCTAAAAGATTCATACTGTCCTCCTTAACTATTAATTTAACTATATTTTATCATACCAATTTTTTACTTTCAAGGATTTTGATATTATTTTTTCATCATTTTGAAAAATTTATTCATATTCTTTTATAAAAAATTATCTCCACCTTATTCCTAGTATAAAAGGGCCTCCACTCTGCAAATTCAACTGGTACCTTAATAAAATTACTTCATTCAGTGAGTGTTATACCTTAATAAGCTATAATTAAGTCTTAGTCCTTAATGAATTTATAAAATCTATAATTATTAACGCTAAAACTTTCATATCTTAAAGGTATGGCTTTTTCCAATCACTAATCATAGCACTTCACTGAACTCAGTAGTATTGCTATAACACTTATTTTATTCTTACATCTACTCTTGCTTCAAATTTCTTACCTTCAGAATTTTTTAATTTTATAGTTACTTTTTCAACACCTTTTTGTACTCCGATTATTGTTGTTGGTGTTTCTCCTATTTTAAAGACTCCTTTATTAGAATCTAATCTTACTTCTACAACCTCTGAGTTTAACTTTCTGTCACTTCCAATAACTTCAACATAATCTAATAGGTTTATTCCCTCATCTACTTTGATATCTATTTTCTTATTAGAAATTGCTTTGATTTCAACTTTTGTATCAAGGAAGTTTCCATCACTTACAACTTTAACATTTTCATTAAAGTTAATCTTTGTAAGATAGTTGTTTTTAATATTTACCTTTTTTAGCTTTTCAAGGCTAGCTACTGAATCTGGAATAATTGTTAAGTTGTTATCTGCTACTTCGAAGAATCTTAACTCTTTTAGTTCACTAAAGGATTCTGGTATTTCAGTTATTCCATTACCATTACTATAAAAACCTTGTAGTTTAATTAAAGCTCCAATTTCTGTTGGTAAACTCTTAATGTTATTATTGTTTATATTTAAACCTGTTAATGTTAATAATTGTCCTATTTCTACTGGTAGCTCTTCTATTTTATTATTGTTAAGAACTAAATTATTAATTGTAGTCATAGTAGTTATTTCTGATGGTATCTTTGTAATTTCGTTATATGATACATCAAGTTGCTTTATAGTTGATACAAGTGGTAAATCCGTTAATTTATTATTAGAAATATCTAAATATTGAACAGTTCCCCAGGACGAAGCTGCACTTCCATCAACTATTTCATTCTTAGATAGATTTACTTTTCTTAAATTCTCTGAACCACTTAAATCTGGTGTTTCTGTTAACTTATTATTACTTAAATTTATTTCCTTTAATACAGGTAGTGAAAGGCTAAAATCTAAGTTTTCTATTAAGTTATTTGATAAATTTATTTCACCAATTTTAGTTGAACCATTTATACTACTTGGTATAGAAGTTATTTCATTGTTATTTGCTGATAAAGTGAATAAGTTTTTCAAATTACCTATACTATCTGGTAGTGATGTTAATTGATTTTTGGCAACTCTTAAATAATTAAGGTTAGTTAATGTTCCAATAGATTCTGGTAGTGATGTTAACTTATTATTAAAAACACTTATATCTCTTAAAACTGTTAACTTTCCAGCCTCTATTGGTAACTCAGTTAACTCATTGTCATAAGCGATTAATCTTTGTAATGATGTTAAATTATTAATTTCAACTGGCAATGATGATATTTTATTTTGAGATATATCTAATCTATCTATGGTCTTAATATTACATACTTCTACCGGTATTGATGTTAAACCATTCTCTGATATATCAAGCCAACGTAATTTAGTTAAGTTACCAATGA
>JAHAIU010000129.1 GCA_018372555.1 Clostridium sp. | reverse complement strand
TTTTAAAAACCTCCACACTTGCATATTTATATGGATGAGGGAGGTGATAATGATGGCAGCAAGTTCAGTTTTAGTTGAAAATTCTTTAGCAGTTAGCTATAAGGTTGGTGTTAATTCTACTGGAAAGGATGTTTTTAAAGGACAAAACTTTAAGAATATTTCTGTTTCTGCAACAGATGAAGATTTATTAAATTTATCTGATGCAATTGATGAGCTTTTAGATTATAGTTTTACAACTATAAAAAAAGAGCAAAGTTATGTTATTACTAGAGAATAGAAGAGGTATATCTTAATACAAAATTATATTTAGAAATTAAATGTGGAAGGAGGAGAAAATATGATTCAAAGAACTGCAACTTTAGGGTTTAAAGATGTTTCTGGAAAGAAGCATAGTATTAATATTAAAGATGTTAGAGAAGATTATGAAGAAGGGAAGTTAACATCTTTAATGGATTCCATTATTGATAAAAAGCTTATAAAAACTATGGCTGGTGATTTAGTTGAAAAAGAGTCAGCTCAAGTAGTTACTAAAGAAACTACTAAGATTACAGTATAGGAAGAGAAGGGCTGTCGCATTTTTAATTAGAGCTGATAATGTGACAGGATATATACTAAAAGTAGAATAGTTAGAATCTATTAGAGAATTAAAAATTAGTAATAAAAGCGCTTTTATGCTATCTCTAAGCTATTAAATAGTATTAGAATTAATAGTTAGTCCTAGTGTACTTATTGTATGCTAGGGCTAATTTTTGTTTTATGAAAGTATATTAGCTTTAAATTTAAGGATAACTTTTAAAAGAAATGGAATCAAATAGCCTAGGAAGTAGAACTTATGATGACTTTTCTGAAAATATCATTTTAAATAGAAGACTTCATTAAGTAGAATACTTAAAAAAGTAATTAAAAGTAAATAATGATTTAGGTATTGTTTGTATTATAAATAAACAGAAGATAGATAGATAGATAGATAGATAGATAGATAGATAGATAGATAGATAGATAGATAGATAGATAGATAGATAGATAGAAGGGGAAGAGGATATGGGAAAATATGCAAATAAGTAATTAAAATATTAGATAATAATTATTTGATAACATTTATTGTAAATTTAACATTAAAATCATTGAGTTTTAGAAGGGGATGGATTATTATTTATTAGATGCAATAAAATGGTAAAGATTATAATGGATTAAATTGTTGGATATTTAGAATTTAATCTATGTTTTTATTGTGAGTTTAGTATAGATGAAATGATACTACATTACTAAATTTATTGTTTTAGAATTTAGCTTTTTTATTATGAAGGAGATAAGAGATGAAAAAGAAAGTATATTGGCTAGGTTTTAGTATCTTATTATTAAGTGTTATTTTTATAAGTTTATATTTTAAATCTATAGAAAAGAGTCCACTTGATACTGATATTACTGCCATAAATAATAATTATGATGCTAATAAGAAAATTAAATTAGCTCTAAAAGATTATAATAAGGAGAAAAAAGCAGAGATTATATCGAGCTTTGATACTAAGGAAAATATTATAGCTATTTCTTTTGAAGGTATAAGCAATAATGAGATAACAAAAGAAGTATTAAGTTTATTAGATAAATATAATGTTAAGTCAACATTCTTTGCTTCAGGAGTTGAAGCTGCAGAAGACAGTGATTTAATAAATTACATTGAAAAAAATGGACATAGTATTGGAAGCTTAGGGCTTTCAGATAAGAAGCATATGGAGGAGTTAACTAAGGATGAGCTAATAACTGATTTTACTAAAGCTAACAAGATTTTAGAAACTATAACAGGAAATAAATCTATATTACTGAAAGGTAGTTCTACAACTTATAATGATACAGTTTTAGCATCAGCTTATGCATCAGGTAATAAATTTGTAGTAGACTCAAAGAATTATTTAAGTTATCAAAGTTTTAAAAATTATGAAGAAGCACAAGGTTATGTAAAATCATTGAAAAAAGGTGAAATAGTATCTGTTAAGCTTGAAGGAGTATTAGATGAGTCTGAATATACTAAAAAAGAAGAGAAACCAGCAATAGATAAAGAGGATGGCATAGAAAAAAAGGAGGAAGAAATCATAAAGTATGCTTCAATTTTAGAAGTAGTAGAATGGTTATGTCAGGCTATAAATGAAGATGGAAGAACTACTGTATTACTTGATAATTACAATGATCTTGAGAAATCAGATGAAAGAACAATGTTTATAAAAAATAATCTCATAAGTAATAATTTTTTAAATAACAAACCTTCAAAGAATAACTCAGAGAACAGCAATTCAGGGGATAATAGTTCTGAAAATAATAGCGTTGATTTTAGTAATATTAATTTTAATAAATTAATTAAAGATAATAAAAAATTATTAGCTGAAAATATATCTAGATTTTATACTACTCAAGAAGCTGTAGTCTATACCTTTAGGGGGATAAGTGATAAAGAATCACTTGATCTTGCTCTTCTAGCTTTATCAATTACTAATACAAAGGGAACTTTTTTTGTTACAAAAAAGGAGATTTTAGAGTATCCCGATAGAATTGAAAAGATATTAAGTTATGGAAATGAAATAGGAAATGGTGGAGTTACAGCTAATTCAAATATTTTAAATAAAAGTGCTGAAGAAGTGGCTAAGGAAATTTATGAAGTAGATAAGATGCTTAAAGATAGGGGGATTTATACTAATGCTTATATGTCTGGATTTGGATATTATGATTCAGAAATAAGAGAGGCTGTGTCCGCAGTAAGAGATATTGAAGGATTAGGGAAGTATGAGCTTATAACTTATACAAAGGCTCCAATTATAAGTAAGTATGAAGGAGAGGATTCTGATTATATACTAAATGATTATTTGAATCCTGATATTTATACATCATTATCTAAAGGGGAAATAGTTTATTTTAGGTTAGATTCTGGATTAGTTGATAAAAATGTTATTTATAAGTTAATGACAGAAATTACTTTTAAATATGTAAAATATGGATACATAAAGATGTATAATGCTTCCATTGGAGATTATGAGTTAAAAGCAAAACAACTAGGCTATTCTGTTGTTACTATAAGCAATCTTCAAAATAATTATGAAAGTGAATCAGGCTATGGAAGATATGAATTATTAAAAAATAGCCATTCATTACAAAGAAAATCTATGGAAGAAGCTTTAAATTTAGTGAATGAAAGATATATAGGTAATGAATTTGTAGAATTAGATGGGTTTACAGATGAAGAAAAAAGTAAGCTTGATCAAGAAGGAACTATTGATACTAATGGGGAGGATGTTATATTCTTCACTTTTGATGACTGGGGTGGAGATACGATTGTAAATGATATTTTAGATGTTTTAGATAAGCACAAGGTAAAGGGAAGCTTCTTTACAATATCTAAATATATTGACGACAATAGTGGGATATCTAATAGTAATCCGAATTTACTTAGAACGATAGCTATTAAAGGTCATGATATAGGAAGTCATAATTATAATCATGAAATTTTGGAAGAGGATAAGAATTTATTAATTGATTCATTAGGTAAGTCTTATGATTCTATGGCAAATGTAATTGGAGACTTAAATTCTTTAAAGCCATATTTTAGACCACCTACACTTTATGTAAATAAAGATGGTTTGCTTGCAGTTTTTGAAAGTGGATATGATTACTCAATTAGTGGGAATATTTCTACTCATGACTATGAAGCAGAATCTCCTATAGAAATAATAAATAACTTTGAAAGTCAATTACAGGATGGAAAAGGGAATATTGTTGTTATGCATATGAATAATCAAAGTTATTATACTGCTATGGCATTAGATATATTCTTAACTAATAATGAAAATGGAGTTTATGGTAAAAAGTATAAGATTGCTAAACTAAGCGATTATTTAAAGTAAAGGGAAAGGAGGAAGAATGTGAAAGTTAAGAATCAGAACTATGAGAAGCAAAAGAAAATAGCAGGTATTAAAGATAAGGTAAAAGAAGATGTCATCTTAAGACCTAAGCTTGATAGAAGGATTTTAAATAATGTTCCAGATAAGGAACAAATAAGAAAAAGCTTTGATAGAAGAGGAAAAAATAAATTTAATAATGAGAAGTCTGATGCTTTTATTGTAGAAAGAAAAGCTGGAATTAGATATCTTATGACTACTAATGTTAAGATTAAACTAAAGGACAATGGAGAAAAAATTAATATAATTTCTGAATCTATAGATATTTCAACTACTGGAATGTTAGTTAAGCTAAGTAATAAAGATGAATTAAAGCATATTGAAGATGCAGCTAATATAGACTTAAATTTTAGTGTAATTCCGGGGGCAATGCCAGAAGGATATGAAATGGATGTTAAAATTAATGCTAAGAAGGTAAGAGATGCTATAGATAGCGAGGGTAATATTATATGTGGATTTGAATTTGAAGAGACTTTATCAGAATATTCTTCAAAAAAAAAGGACAAGTATTTAATTTTAGCTTCGTCATTATTACTATTTGGTATTAGTTTATTTGTTGTATTAATGAGGGCTGAAAGTGTTATTTATTTCAAATTCAATAAATGGATATATCTATATAGTATTATTGCAGCTGTATTTTTACTTAGTAGATATGCTTTTGGTGCATTGTACAAACCTATGCCTGTAGATAGAAATTATACGCCAGGAGTTACTGTAGTCATACCTTGTTTTAATGAAGAGGAGTGGATTAGTAGAACTATATTAAGTTGTATTAATCAAGATTATCCAATAGACAAGCTTGAAGTTATAGTTGTAGATGATAAATCTAATGATAATTCAGTGGCTGTAATTAAGAAAACTATAAAAAAGTTAAAGGAAGAAGATAGGTTTAATATTGCAGGTAGACTTAGCTATATTGTTCAAGAAGAAAATCAAGGAAAAAGAGAAGCTCTAATTGCAGGAGTTTTAAAGGCTAAACATGAATTAGTTGTTTTTGTTGATTCAGATAGCTTCTTAGATCCCTTTGCAATAATTAATATAGTACAGCCTTTTAAGGATCCTAAAATGGGTGGTGTTGCAGGTAGAACTGATGTTGCAAATACTTATACTAATATTCTTACAAAGATGCAATCAGTAAGATATTATATTGCTTTTAGAATAATGAAGGCTGCAGAAGGATATTTTGATGCTGTTACTTGTCTTTCGGGTCCATTATCCTGTTATAGAAAAGAACTAGTTATAGAAAAGATGGATGATTGGAAGAATCAAAAGTTCCTAGGTCAAAAAGCTACCTTTGGTGATGATAGGGCAATGACTAACTTTATATTAGAGAAACATAGAACTACTTATCAAGATACAGCAGTTTGTTCAACTATAGTTCCTAATAAATATAAGGTATTTTTAAAGCAACAAATGAGATGGAAAAGATCTTGGCTTAGAGAGTCCATTATAGCTGGAAAGTTTATGTGGAAGAAGGAGCCTTTTATGGCCTTATTCTTTTATATAGGGGTAATAGTACCTATAGCTGCACCAGTAGTAGTTTTATATAACTTAATTTATGTACCAATATTTCATGGAATTTTCCCAACCACTTTCTTAGTAGGATTGCTTATGATGGCATTACTTATGAGTTTTGCTCAGTTGCTACTTAGAAAGAGTACCACCTGGATATTTGGGCTTATATTCTGTTTATATTATGAAGCTGTTTTACTATGGCAAATGCCTATAGCATGGGTAACATTCTGGAAGTCAACTTGGGGGACAAGAATGACTCCAAGTGATATTAAAGCTCAAGAAAAAAAGGAAAAGAAGTTTAAGAGCAAATTATCTAGAGAATTTACTGAAGATAAAGATTATGAGGTTATTGATAATGAGGCAAGTGGTGAAATAGGAAATAATAATTTTAATATAGACAAAAGTATGGAAGATTTATCAGAAAAACATCAAGAAGATTACTTAGAAGTAGCTATAGTTAGTAATGATAGGAGGAAAGTAGATTATGAAAAGTAATGAATTTTCTCCAAAAAGAAAAGATAGAAAAAAAATTATAAGGGGAACACTACAAGGCTTAATATTATTAGTGATTTTAATAGTAATTATAAAAGCGTTGTTTAGCTTTAAAGAATATAAGCCTTTTAATATTGAAGAAATAAGTACTAATAGTAATGAAAAAGGATTTATTACTTTATCTTATTTTGGAGTAGATAGGGATGGAAGTGATACTTTAGTTAGTACTAAGGATTTAGAAAATCAGATTAAATCTTTAAAAGATAATGGTTATGTAACTATTGCCCAAGAAGACATATTAGATTATTATAATAAAGGGAAAAAACTTCCTGAAAAATCTCTGTTTTTATTATTTGAAGATGGAAGAAGAGATACAGCAATTTTTGCTCAAAAGATATTAGAAAAGCACAACTATAAGGGAACTATCCTTACTTATGCCGATAAATTTGAAAAGGAAGATCCTAAATTCTTAATGCCAAAAGATTTATTAAAACTTAAGAATAGCACTTATTGGGAGCTTGGTACTAATGGATATAGGCTTGAGTTTATTAATGTTTTTGATAGGGAAGAAAACTTCTTAGGAGAATTAACTTCAATTGAATTTTCAGAGCTTCAAGATACTATAGATAGAGATTATAATCATTATTTAATGGATTATATTAGAGATGAAGATAGTGTTCCTCTTGAAAGCTATGATGAGATGAAGGCTCGTATATTAAATGATTATAAGAAGTTATCAGAGATATATAATAATGATCTTGGAGGAGTTCCAGAACTTTATGCAATAATGCACTCTAATACAGGACAATTTGGTACTAATAATAGAGTTAGTGATGTTAATGAAGAATGGATTAATAAGCTATTTGCAATGAATTTTAATAGAGAAGGATTTTCTTTAAATACTAAAGAAAGCTTTATTTATGATTTAACTAGACTTCAACCACAGGCGTATTGGTCAACTAACCATCTTCTTATGAGATTATATGATGATACAAAAGAAGAGATTAAATTTGTAATAGGTGATGAAGAAAAAGCTTTAGATTTTGAAGAAGTAAAAGGGCAAATAGAGTTTATTGATGATAAAATTATATTAACTTCTCTTCCAAAGGATACAGGACTTTTAAAACTTAAAAATAGTGAAGGCTATAAGGATATAAATACTTCAGTTTATTTAAATGGAAATGTTATTGGATCACAAGTAATATATTTAAGAGCAAATGATGATTTAAGTAACAGCTTGGCTGTTAAACTTATTAATGATAAAATCGAAGTAACTGAAACTTTAGGAGGAAATAAAGAAGTTATTTTCTCGAAAGAATTAAATACCTTTGGTGAGTATTTAACATTTAGCAATGGTGCAAAAGTTGATATTAAAGAAAAAGGAAATAAAAAGCTAGATATAAGTCTTAGTGGAAATAATCTTTCTATAAATATTGATGATGAAACTATAGTTAGTGATTTAGAAGTTAAGGTTTTAGATAAAGGTAGTGTTTATCTAGAATCAGCTTTTGGAGAATATGGATATAGCCAAAGAAACATAGCAGATGATGTTTACGATGGAGTATTTAAAGAACTTAAAATTACAGATATAAATGAGGAAGTATTATACGATGCAAATCTTAAGGACTTTGAATTAATTAAATATAATGTGAAAAATACATTTAATAAGGTGATTAACTGGTTTATTAGAACTCTATAATCATTACATTAACAATAGTTTTAAAATGCGAATATAACATAATGATATGTATTAACTTTCCGATTTTTAAATAATTTCGAATACAATTCTAAATTTAAGCTATCTAAGCTGGCTAAATT
>JAHAIU010000128.1 GCA_018372555.1 Clostridium sp. | reverse complement strand
ATAAGGTGTGGGGGCTGGGGATACTCTGTAGGAGATGAGGCTTCTGCATATTGGATAGGAAAGAAAACTATAGAGTTATTTAGTAAAGAAAGTGATGGAAGAATAGAAAAGGGACCATTATATGAAATAATAAAAACTAACTTAGGTTTAACTATGGATGCTGAAATAATTTCTTATGTAAATGATAAGATAAGAGGAGACAGAATAGAAATAGCAAAGCTTGCTAAGTTATCTTCAGAAGTAGCGAAATTAGGAGATGAAGGAGCTATAGCTATATTTAATGAAGCCGCTGTTGAACTTGTAGAAATGATTAAAGCCTTATTAAAAAATTATAGAAATGAGCAAGTTAAAGTCTCATATTCAGGTGGAGTTTTCAAAAGTGGAGATTTAATACTTAATCCATTAAATAATATGTTAAAAGGGTATAATGTTAAATTAGTAGAACCGATATTATCACCAGACCTTGGAGCATGTTTACTTGCTTTTGAGGCTTCTAATAATATAATTAGTGATAGTTTTATAAACAATTTATCTATGAATAAAAATTAAAAGCTATGTTTTTAGAAAATTTATTAAGCGATAAAAGGTAAAAATGTATTGTAAATTATAAATGTTATATGACTTCTTAGTTGGAAAAAATCTTATAAGAAGTCATATAGTATTACAATTGAAGTTTATAGATATTTTTCTAAATATCTATAAAATACATATTCAGCTAATATAAGTGCTTGAATTCTTGAGCGAATGCTAATATCATTTTTATTAAAGGAAGTTGATGTTATAAAAAGTGATTTATCAGCAATTTTACTTTGAGAGTTGTTGCTGATATCTGTTAAGGAGATAATTTTAGCACCATTAGTTTTTGCTATACTTAAAGCTTTAATAACCTGTTTAGTTTCACCAGAAAGAGATACAGCAAAAATAGTATCATTCTCAGTAGCTGAAGCAGCGGCTATATACATCATGCTGCTATCATCATAGTTAAAAGCTATTTTCCCAATTGTTCTAAATTTTTTTGCTACTTCAGAACAAACAAGTCTTGAGGAGCCCTCACCAAAAAATTCTATTCTATTAGATTTATGTAATATATCTATAATTTCTTCAATAATATTCTCATTCACAAGTTCAATAGACTTATTTATGTCATTAAAAAGGTTTGGAGAGTCTGATGTAAGATTGTTGTTAAACCTATCATCAGTGTTTTTTATGTTTAGTGAAAGAGAAGCTTTAAATTCTGCAAATCCAGCAAATCCAAGTTTCTTGGTGAATCTAACAATTGATGCTGGCGAAGTGAAGAGCTTATCTGCTAAATCATTAATTTTAATATTTTTAATTAATTTAGGATTCTTTAAACAAAAATCTAAAATTGTCAAATCAGTCTTATTAAGTTTTTCTGTATTATCAGTTATCATATTATAAAAATCCATTATAAAGCCTCCAAAGCTAGTATTACTGTCAATGTGAAAAAAGTTTCAGGTTATGAAAAACTTTCAACTTATGAATAAAATTGATAAAGCCTGTAAACATATTCACAAACTATTTTATATTATTATAATAATACATGTAGCAGGAATTCGAAACAATAAAAATAGAAATATTTAATTTAAAGGAGCGATATATATGAAAAAGTTTAATGTAACATTAGTTGGTGGGGGAAGTACTTGGACACCAGGTCTATTACAAACATTATGTAAGCTAAAGGAAAGATTCCCTGTAAATAAATTAGTTTTATTTGATATAAATGAAGAAAGACAAGCTGTTATAGGAGAGTTTGCAAAAGTATTATTTAGCGAAGAGTATCCAGAGTTAGATTTTACATATACAACTAAGGTTGAGGAAGCTTATAATGATGTTGATTTTGTATTTATGCAAATGAGAACTGGTGGATACGAAATGAGGGAAAAGGATGAAAAAATTCCTCTAAGCATGGGATTAATTGGACAAGAAACTTGTGGAGCAGGTGGATTTGCTTACGGATTAAGATCTATTAGAGATATGATAAAAACTATTAATGATATAAGAACATATTCAAAGGATGCTTGGATATTAAATTATACTAATCCAGCAGCAATAGTTGCAGAAGCATTAAGAAGAGAATTTCCAGAGGATAAAAAGATATTAAACATATGTGATCAACCAGTAAATCTTTTAAGATCATATGGAAGAATATTAGGAAGAGATTCAAAGGATTTTGAGCCAGTTTACTTTGGATTAAATCACTTTGGATGGTTTACTAATTTATATGATTCAGAAGGTAAAGATTTAGTTCCAGAACTTAAAGCATTAATAAAGGAAAGAGGATTCTTACCAGTAGATGCAGAGCAAAGAGACCAGTCATGGTTAGATACTTATGGAATGGTTAAAGATATGTGTGATGATTTCACAGATTATTTACCAAATACATACCTTCAATATTATTTATATCCTGACTATAAGGTTAAGAAGTTAAACCCTGAATATACAAGAGCTAATGAAGTTATGGATGGAAGAGAAAAACGTGTATTTGAAGAATGTAGAAGGATTGTTGAAGCTGGAACAACAAAAGAATGTCATATGGTTCATAACGATGCACATAGTGAATTCATGATTCAAGTGGCAGAATCAATAGCATATAATCAAGGTAAAATATTCATTGTAATAGTAGAAAATAACGGAACAATATCTAATATTCAAGATGATGCAATGGTAGAAGTTGCTGCAGTATTAACAGCTAATGGACCTAGACCTCTTGGAGTTGGTAAGATTGGCACATTCTATAAGGGATTAATGGAAGCTCAATTAGCATATGAAAAACTTACTGTAGATGCTTATTATGAAGGATCATATGAAAAAGCTTTACAAGCATTAACATTAAACAGGACAATTGTAGATGCTCATAAAGCAAGAAAAGTTTTAGATGAATTAATTGATGCTAATAAGGAATATTGGCCAGAATTTAAATAATTTGAATGAAGAATTAAATTATTAGAATAATTTAGGAATTGTGTTAAACTGAATATACTAATTAATACAACTGTTTAGTTAGTATTAATAATATAGGTTTAATACAATTCTTATAACTTAAGTTTTAAGTAAAATTTATAAAGTTAGTTAAGAGTCTATGGTGACTAATAAAAAGCTATAATTATAAAGGAGAAAAATAATATGAAAAACTCAAAATATTTCACTGCTTTTCAGCAATTAGGAAAAGTTTTAATGACTCCAGTTATGTTACTACCTATAGCAGGAATTTTATTGGGTATTGGAGCTGCATTTACAAGTAAAAGTGTAGTACAAATGATGCCTTTTCTTGAAAATGATAACATAAAGTTGTTTTTAGATTTATGTAAGTCAGCGGGTAATTCTGTATTTGGCTTTTTACCAATAATATTTGCTATATCAATTGCAATTGGATATGCAAAAAAGGAAAAGGGGATAGCCGCATTAGCAGCAGTTATTTCATTTGTTACTATGCATAATGTTATGAGTACATTACTTATACACTTAGGAAAATTAGATCCAAGCAATATGGCAACTGGACAATCAATGGTAATGGGTATTCCATCATTAGATGTTGGAGTATTTGGCGGTATAATAGTTGGTTTTATGGTGGCTTTCTTACATAATAAATATTATAATATCTCACTACCACCAGTATTAGGAATATTTAGTGGGACAAAGTTTGTTCCAATGATTTCATTATTATGCTCAATAATATTAGGATTTATAATGTCAGGTATATGGCCATTTATTCAAGGTGCGTTAACTTCATTAAGTGAAATAATAAATGCAACAGGTGCATTTGGAAGTGTAATATATGGTTTAACAGAACGTGCTTTATTACCATTTGGATTACATCACTTTACTTACTTACCATTCTTCTTTACTAATTTAGGGGGATCTATGGTCATCGATGGAAACGTTGTAGAAGGAGCTGTGAATATTTATCAAGCTCAATTAGCTTCACCAACTGAAATGTTTAATATTGATATTAGTAGATTCTTAATGAATGGTAAGATAATAATTTCTTCCTTTGGATTAGTTGGTGGTGGCCTTGCAATGTATAAAACAGCAAAGCCAGAAAAGAAAAAGTTTGTTAAGGGATTAATACTTGCAGCTGCAATTCCAGCATTTTTCACAGGGATTACAGAACCAATTGAATATGCTTTCTTATTTGTAGCACCAATGTTATTTGTAGTACATTCAATATTCTCAGGGGTAGCATATTTATTAACTTACTTATTAGAAGTAAATATTCCAGGTACAGCAGCATTTGGTGGACCATTCTTAAGTACAATATTTAATGGGGTTATGCAATCAGATAAGGGATCAAATTGGATTTGGGTTCCTATTTTAGGGGTAATTTTCTTCTTCTTATACTACTTCACATTTAAGTTTATGATACTAAAGTTTAACTATAAAACTCCAGGTAGAGAAGATGATGAAGTAAGTGATGGAGCAAGTACTGAAGTAGCAGTAAGTAAGGATGAAATAGTTAATCATATAATAGACGGATTAGGTGGAAAAGATAATATAATTAATGTTGATGCATGTTTTACTCGTTTAAGAGTTAAAGTTAAGGATAAAGAAATAGTTGGGGATAGTACATTGTGGAAAAAACTTGGAGCTAGTGGATTAGTTAAAGTTAACGATGGTGTACAGATTATTTATGGGGCTAAGGCTGACGTATATAAAACTCAAATCAGAGAATTATTAGGTGTAGATTAATTTAGTAATTCATAGGCAGGGTCGAAATTAAAATATAGTCATATTTTGAAAAGCAAAATAATGAAAAATGAAGAATGAAGAATTGAGGAAAAAACTTCTTAGGAGTTTTGAATAAAAGATATTTTGCACCAAGTGAATGTTAAGTTTTACTGTGCAAAACATCCTTAATTCTTCATTTTTAATTCTTAATTAGTAAATGCTTCGCATTTTACATATAGTCATAATCCAAAGTTATAACACAGTTATACTGTGGATGCTCTTCTCTAATTGAATTCTTTATATCTTCAAGCATTTTATCTTGCTTTTTAACATTTTTTGAGGAAGATGGTGATACGACAATATCAAAAATTAAGTTCTTATAATCTCCTTCACCAACTATTCTAAAATCATGCATTGATTTAATTTCAGGATATCTTCTTAATATTTTCTCTACACAATCCCAAGCTTCTTTAATTTCATCAGTTATAACGCAAATTGGGTCCATATGAATTACTAAATGTATGTTTAAATCTCTAGAAACTTCTCTTTCTGCTATATCTATTGTATTATGAATTTCCATTATATCTATGTCTGAAGGTATTTCAGCATGTAAGGAAGCAATAATTCTTCCAGGTCCATAGTTATGAACTATTAAATCATGAACTCCTGAAATAAGTGGATAAGAAAGTACCTTTTCACATATATCATTAACAAGTTCAGGGTCTGGAGCTTCTCCTAACAGTGGATTAAGTGTTTCCTTTACTAAACCAAAACCTGCATAAAGTATTGCAAGAGCTACAAAAACGCCAATATATCCATCTAGTGGTAGAGTTGTAAATTTAGAAGCTAGAAAAGCTATTACAACTGTACTTGAAGTAAATACATCCCCTAAAGAATCTGCTGCAGCAGCCTTTAATGCTGATGAATTTATTTTATTTCCGATATATTTATTAAAAGTAGATAACCAAACTTTAAAACCTATTGATATTAGTAAAAGTATAAAAGGAACTAATTCAAAAGTTACTTCTGTTGGGTTAAATATTCTCTCGATTGATGATTTTATAAATTGAACTCCAACTAGCATTACTAAAAATGCAACTATAAGTGCAGATAAATATTCAATTCTACCATGACCAAAAGGATGTTCAGCATCAGCTGGTTTATTAGCCATTTTAAATCCTATTATTGTAATAATTGATGATCCAGCATCAGATAAATTATTAAATGCATCTGCAGATATTGCAATGGATCCAACGAACATTCCTACAAAGAATTTAATTAAGAATAACATAAAATTAATTATAATTCCTACGATTCCACCTAAGTTTCCATAATTATTACGGACTTTGGGGTCTTTAATATTTTCATTATTTTTTACAAAAGTATTTACAAGAAACTTTGAAATCATTTAATCACTCCTATCTATTTTAGTATCTCTAAATTTATTTTATTTAAATATATATGTTTCAATAATTATTTTGAACATTGTGATGTTATAGAATGTTAAGTGAAGGATAATTTAAAAGTAAATTACATTAATTAAAAGCATATATAGATTTTAATATTAATTATACTAGATTTCTGGAAAAAGAACATTAATTTACTTATATGAAGTAGTTTGTTTTTTCGATTACTAAATTTTATTTGTTATTTGGTATTTATAGAAATATATTAGACTTATTATGGTATAATAAACATACAAATATTATTATTTAAATATGATAATTATATTAGGAGGAGAACTATGGAAAAAGAATTAGCCTTAGATTTAATTGATTTCTTATATACAAGTCCAACAGCATATCATTCTGTAAAGACTGTAAAAGAAAGATTAGATTCAAATGGATTTAGTGAAGTAAAAGAAAGTGATAAATGGAACTTACAAAAAGATGGTAAGTATTATATTATAAAAAATGACTCAGCTCTTATAGCTTTTACAGTAGGGAATGGAGAGTTAGAGGAAGATGGATTTAAGCTTATAGGAGCACATACAGATTCACCTGGATTTAGAATTAAAGCAAATCCTGAAATAGTTGCTGAAGGAAAGTACTTAAAGCTTAATACTGAAGTCTATGGAGGACCTCTTTTATATACTTGGTTTGATAGACCTTTAGGTATAGCTGGTAAGGTTTCTTTAAAAGGAAAATCACCTTTAAAACCAGAAGTAAAGCTTGTAAATATCAATAAGCCTCTATTAATTATACCAAGTGTTGCAATTCATATGAATAGATCTGTAAATGAAGGTTTTGCTGTAAATAAGCAAAAAGATACATTACCTTTATTAGCACTAATTAATGAAAAGTTTGAGAAAAACAATTATTTAGTAAATGCTATAGCTAAAGAATTAAATGTAGATGCAGAAAGTATTCTAGGTTTTGATTTAGGATTATATGAAATAGAAAAAGGAGCATTAACTGGAATTAATGAAGAATTTATATCAGCTGGAAGACTAGACGATATGTGGATGGTTTACGCAGGTATAAAGGCATTAATTGATAGTAAATCTAACAAGGCAACTAAGGTTATGGTTTGTATGGATAATGAAGAAATAGGAAGCTTAACTCCTCAAGGAGCAAACTCAGCACTTCTATTAAATATATTAGAAAGAATAGCATTAGCTTTAGGAAAAGATAGAGAAGAATTACATAGAGCTTTAGCTAATTCAATTATGATATCAGCAGACTTAGCTCATGCAGTTCATCCAAATGCTGAAGAAAAACATGATCCAACTAATAGACCAGTTCTAGGAAATGGACCAGTTTTAAAAACAGCTGCATCTGGAAGCTATAGCACAGATAGCTACAATACTGCAATATTTGAAGGACTTTGCAGTGCAGCAAAAGTACCATATCAAAAGTTCTTTAATAGATCAGATGTTAGAGGTGGAACAACTATAGGTCCTATAACATCTTCATTATTAACTATTCCAGTTATGGATATGGGGGCACCATTATTATCAATGCATTCTATAAGAGAACTTGCAACAGTAATAGATAATGTTTATAGCGTAAAATTATTTACTGAATTTTTCAACGCATAAGATTTAAAATGTGAATATAACATAATGATATGTATTAACTTTCCGATTTTTAAATAATTTCGAATACAATTCTAAATTTAAGCTATCTAAGCTGGCTAAATTTTTATAACT
>JAHAIU010000127.1 GCA_018372555.1 Clostridium sp. | reverse complement strand
CTTTTTAGCACCGTACTTTGATCTTCCTTGCATTCTGTTAGCTACTCCAGCACAGTCAAGTGCTCCTCTTACGATATGGTATCTAACACCAGGAAGGTCTTTTACTCTACCACCTCTTATAAGAACAACACTGTGCTCTTGTAAGTTGTGTCCTACACCACCGATGTATGCACTTACTTCGAATCCATTTGTAAGTCTTACTCTCGCGATTTTTCTTAAAGCTGAGTTAGGCTTCTTAGGAGTAGTTGTTTTAACAACTGTACAAACTCCTCTTCTTTGTGGACATTCGTTAAGTGCTGGCGCTGTTGACTTGTTGATAACAGTTTTTCTGCCTTTTCTTACTAATTGGCTAATAGTTGGCATTTTTTCACCTCCTGAAAATTTTTTATCTATATATCTAATATTTAAGATAAAAGCGTAATTAAATTTTTTTCATGAAGTAGAAACCCTCAATAAAGATTCATAGAGGCTCAGTTCATGACTTTGCCTCCATGACTTCATGTAGGCAATTCTATTAGCGTGTATCTTAAAAATCACACAATTGGTATTTTATCATTTAAGCATACACATGTCAATAAAATTGCTATCTATTATTCAATAGATTCTACTACTTCATTTTCTACTGGAAGCTCCTCTACATCTAGCTTTACGTTTCTGTATCTCATCATTCCAGTACCTGCTGGTATTAACTTACCAATAATAACATTTTCTTTTAATCCTACCAATGGATCTATCTTACCTTTAATTGCTGCTTCTGTAAGAACTCTAGTAGTTTCTTGGAAGGATGCTGCTGATAAGAAACTATCAGTTGCAAGAGCTGCTTTAGTTATACCTAATAATGCTTGCTCTCCCTTTGCCTCTTCTCCACCAAATTCTCTTACTCTTTCATTTTCTTCAATAAAGTCAAATACATCAATCATTGTACCTGGTAGTAAATCAGTATCTCCAGAGTCTGATACTTTTACCTTTCTAGTCATTTGTCTAACAACTACTTCTAAGTGCTTATCATTTATATCAACACCTTGTAATCTATAAACTTTTTGAACTTCTGATAATAAGTATTTTCTTGCTCCATCAATACCTTTTATAGCTGCTATATCATGTGGATTTACTGAACCTTCAGTTACTTCATCCCCAGCTTCTATAAAGTCACCATCTGATACCTTTAATCTTGAACCAAATGGAATTTCATAACTACGTTCTTCTCCATCTTCAGCCATTACAATTACAGTTCTCTTCTTCTTAGTTTCTTCAACCTTAACAGAACCTGTAATTTCACTTACTATAGCTAAACCTTTAGGTTTTCTTGCTTCAAATAACTCTTCAACTCTTGGAAGACCTTGTGTAATATCGGCTCCAACTACTCCCCCTGTATGGAAGGTTCTCATTGTAAGCTGAGTTCCTGGTTCTCCGATTGATTGAGCTGCAATAATACCTACTGCTTCACCTATATTGATCTTTTGAGCTGTTGCCATGTTCATTCCATAACACTTAGAACATACTCCTACTTTACATTTACATGTAAATACAGATCTAATCTTAACTTTTTTAACTCCAGCTGCTGCAACTTTCTCTGCAACATCTAGTTCCATATATTGATCAGCTTCTACCATTACTTCACCAGTTTCAGGATGAACTATTGGTTCTGCTGTATATCTACCATATAATCTTTCTGCTAAGCCTTCAATTGCTTCATTTCCTTCTTTTATTTCTGAAACAACGATACCTTCTGTAGTACCACAATCTATTTCTCTTACGATAACATCTTGTGATACGTCAACAAGTCTTCTTGTTAAGTATCCTGAGTCAGCTGTTTTAAGAGCTGTATCGGCATTACCTTTTCTAGCTCCGTGTGTAGATATGAAGTATTCTAAAACTTCAAGACCTTCTCTAAATGATGCTCTGATTGGTAATTCTATAATCTTACCAGTCGGGCTGGCCATAAGTCCTCTCATACCAGCTAATTGCTTAATTTGAGACTTAGATCCTCTGGCTCCTGAGTCAGCCATCATGAATATTGGGTTGAATTTATCCAAGCTATCCATAAGTGCATCCGCAACATCTTCAGTTGTCTTAGTCCATTTTTCTATAACTCTTTCATATCTTTCTTCTTCAGAAATGAAACCTCTCTTATACATCTTTTCGATTTTCTCTACTGTATCATCTGCTTCTTTAAGTAATCTATATTTAGCATCTGGTACTATCATATCAGATGCTGCAACAGTTACTGCTCCAATAGATGAGTAGTGATAACCTAATGCTTTAATCTTATCCAGCATTATAGATGTATTAGTTGGTCCATGAACTGCATAACATTTATCAATTATAGTTCCTAATGTCTTCTTAGTTATTAAGAAATCAACTTCTAAGTTAAATTCTTCTTCTTTGTTATCTCTGTTAACAAAGCCTAAGTCTTGAGGAATTGATTCGTTAAATATTAATTTACCTACTGTAGTAGTAATTATACCTGATTTAACTTCTCCATTTACCTCTTTAGTCATCTTAACTTTAATTGCAGCATGTATAGCAATTTCCCCTACTTCATAAGCCATTATAGCTTCATCTTTAGAGTAGAATGCTTTACCTTCTCCCTTGGCTCCTTCTTTATCCATTGTTAAATAGTATGAACCTAGAACCATATCTTGAGTAGGTACACAAACTGGTTTACCGTCAGATGGCTTCATTATATTTCCTGCTGCAAGCATTAAGAATCTTGCTTCTGCTTGTGCTTCAACTGATAGTGGTACGTGAACCGCCATTTGGTCTCCATCGAAGTCAGCATTATAAGCAGTACATACAAGTGGATGTAATTTAATAGCTCTACCTTCTACTAAAACAGGTTGGAATGCTTGAATTCCAAGTCTATGTAGAGTAGGTGCACGGTTTAATAGTACTGGATGGTCAGTAATAACTTCTTCAAGTACATCCCATACTTGATTGTTTACTCTTTCAACCATTCTCTTAGCACTCTTTATATTGTGAGCAACCCCATCTTCAACTAACTTCTTCATTACAAATGGTTTAAATAATTCTAAAGCCATTTCTTTTGGAAGTCCACATTGATACATTTTAAGTTCTGGTCCAACAACGATAACTGATCTACCAGAGTAGTCAACTCTCTTACCAAGTAAGTTTTGTCTAAATCTTCCTTGTTTACCTTTTAACATATCTGATAAAGATTTAAGTGGTCTGTTTCCAGGACCAGTAACTGGTCTTCCTCTTCTACCATTATCAATAAGTGCATCAACGGCTTCTTGAAGCATTCTCTTTTCATTTCTTACAATGATATCAGGTGCTCCTAAGTCTAAAAGTTTCTTTAATCTGTTATTTCTATTAATAACTCTTCTATATAAATCATTTAAGTCAGAAGTTGCAAATCTTCCTCCATCTAATTGAACCATAGGTCTAATATCTGGTGGAATTACAGGAATAACGTTTATTACCATCCATCTTGGATCGTTACCTGATTTTCTAAATGATTCAACTACTTCTAATCTTCTTATGATTCTAACTTTCTTTTGACCAGTGCTTACTTTTAATTCTTCTTTAAGCTCTTTTGTTTGGGAGTCTAAATCAATCTCTCCAAGTAGTTGCTGAACAGCTTCTGCTCCCATTCCAGCTACAAAGCTTTCATCACCATATTTATCTACAGCTTCTC
Organism: Clostridium sp.; assembly: GCA_018372555.1. Classification (GTDB taxonomy): domain Bacteria; phylum Bacillota; class Clostridia; order Clostridiales; family Clostridiaceae; genus Clostridium. The sequence goes on along the minus strand of JAHAIU010000127.1, from coordinate 4,235 downwards.
TATATTCTTTTTCATTTAGAAGCTGTTTCTTTAATAATGGTGTTTCTTTAGGGTCTATTACTACATATGAAGCAAAGTATAATATTTTTTCTAAAGCTCTTGGTGACATATCTAAAAGTAATCCCATTCTTGATGGAATTCCTTTGAAGTACCATATGTGAGAAACTGGGGCAGCAAGTTCAATATGCCCCATTCTTTCTCTTCTTACCTTAGCCTTAGTTACTTCAACTCCACATCTATCACAAACTATGCCCTTATATCTTACTCTCTTATATTTACCACAATGACATTCCCAGTCCTTGATAGGTCCAAATATTCTTTCACAGAATAGACCATCTCTTTCTGGTTTTAGAGTTCTATAGTTTATGGTTTCAGGCTTCTTAACTTCACCTCTTGACCACTCTCTTATTTGATCTGGTGAAGCTAAACCTATTTGTATAGCATCAAAATTATTCAATTCAAACAAGGGTACATCCTCCCTTCAAATTTAGTGTTCATCATTTACAAAGTCATCAAGTTCTAAATCTTCTTCGTGGAAGCCATCTAAAGCAAAGTTCTCGAATTCAACTTCTTCCTCTACTTCTACTTCATCCTCTGACAATGTATAACTATCATCTATATTTACTTCTTCAGAAACAACATCCTCTGTACCTTCGATGTTAACTTCTAAATCTTCCATATCTTCTTCTGCAAATTCTTTAAGTCTTACTTCTTGGTTTTCATCATTTAATACTTTAACATCTAAGCATAAAGCTTGAAGTTCTTTTATAAGTACCTTAAATGATTCTGGAACTCCTGGTTCTGGGATATTTTCTCCCTTAACTATAGCTTCATACGTCTTAACTCTACCTACAACATCATCTGACTTAACAGTTAATATTTCTTGTAGTGTGTGAGCTGCACCATATGCTTCTAATGCCCAAACTTCCATTTCCCCAAATCTTTGACCACCGAATTGTGCCTTACCACCAAGTGGTTGTTGAGTTACTAATGAGTAAGGTCCTGTTGATCTTGCGTGAATCTTATCGTCAACTAAGTGAGCTAGCTTTAAGATATACATTATTCCAACAGTAACTTCATTATCAAATGCTTCTCCTGTTCTACCATCATATAGTACAGTTTTTCCATTTGCATTGTATCCTGCTTTTTCTAAGCATTCTTCTATATCTTTTTCTGTTGCACCATCAAATACAGGAGTAGCTATATGCCATCCTAATTGACTTGCTGCCCATCCTAAGTGAACTTCTAATACCTGACCGATGTTCATACGAGATGGAACCCCTAAAGGATTTAAACAGATTTGTAGTGGTCTTCCGTCTGGTAGGAATGGCATATCTTCTTCTGGAAGAACTCTTGATATAACCCCTTTATTACCATGACGTCCAGCCATCTTATCCCCAACAGAGATTTTTCTCTTTTGAGCTATATAACATCTTACTAGTTCATTAACTCCAGGATTTAATTCATCCCCGTTTTCTCTAGTGAAGACTTTAACATCTACAATTATACCTGCTTCCCCGTGAGGAACTCTTAATGAAGTATCTCTTACTTCTCTTGCCTTTTCACCAAAGATAGCTCTTAATAGTCTTTCTTCAGCTGTTAATTCAGTTTCTCCCTTAGGTGTTACTTTACCTACAAGAACGTCTCCTGATCTAACTTCAGCACCTATTCTAATGATACCTCTATCATCTATGTCTTTTAATGCATCTTCACTTACATTAGGAATATCTCTAGTTATTTCTTCAGGTCCTAGTTTAGTATCTCTAGCCTCACACTCATATTCCTCGATATGGATAGAAGTAAAGACATCTTCTCTAACTAACTCTTCAGAAATAAGCATAGCATCCTCGTAGTTATAACCTTCCCAAGTAATGAAGCCCATTCTTATGTTCTTACCTAATGCTATTTCACCTAGATCAGTTGATGGACCATCAGCTAACACTTGGTTTTTAAACACTATTTCACCCTTATCTACTAAAGGTCTTTGGTTTATACATGTACCTTGGTTACTTCTCTTAAATTTAAGAAGTTTATATACGTCAGTTCCTCCATCAGAATCTCTTTTAACTCTGATTTCACTAGCACTTACATATGTTACCTTACCAGCATTTTTAGCCTTTGGTAAAACCCCTGAATCTACAGCAGCTTTAAACTCTATTCCTGTACCTACTATTGGAGCTTGTGGCTTTAATAACGGTACTGCTTGACGTTGCATGTTAGATCCCATTAGTGCTCTTGAAGCATCATCATTTTCAAGGAAAGGTATCATAGCTGTTGCTACAGATACTATTTGTCTAGCTGAAACGTCTATTAAATCAACCTCTTCAGCATTAACTACTAAGATATCATGCTTGCTTCTAACAGTAACTCTGCTATCAACAAACTTTCTATCTTCACCAATAGGCTCTTTAGCTTGCGCTACAAGATATAGATCTTCTTCATCTGCTGTGAAGTATCTTATTTCATCTGTTATTACTCCATTTACTTTATCAACAACTCTATAAGGTGTTTCAATAAATCCATATTCATTAACCTTAGCATATGTAGCTAAAGAGTTAATAAGACCTATGTTTGGTCCTTCTGGAGTCTCGATTGGACACATTCTACCATAATGTGAATGGTGAACGTCTCTAACTTCGAAACCAGCTCTTTCTCTTGAAAGACCTCCTGGTCCTAAAGCAGATAATCTTCTCTTATGAGTTAATTCTGAAAGCGGATTTGTTTGATCCATGAATTGTGACAATTGAGAGCTACCAAAGAATTCTTTAATAGCAGCTGCAACTGGTCTAATATTTATTAACATTTGAGGAGTTATAGCTTCTTGGTCTTGAATAGTCATTCTTTCCTTAACTACTCTTTCCATTCTTGATAAACCAATTCTAAATTGGTTTTGTAATAATTCTCCAACCGATCTTAATCTTCTATTACCTAGATGATCTATGTCATCTACATACCCAATAGAGTAAGCTAAACCTATTTCATAGCTTATTGTTGCAAAGATATCATCTTTTATTATATGTTTAGGTATAAGCCTAGTTATATTTTTCTTAATTTCTTCTTTAATAGTTTCTTCATCATCGTAATTATCTAGTATTTCTTTTAATGTTGGATAATGAACATATTCTTTGATATTTAAATCTTCAATATCAAATGATATAAACTTATTTATATCAACAAAGTGGTTACCAATTACCCTAACTACTTTATCTTCTACTAGTATATCAACTGAATTGATACCTAAGTTTTGAATTTCTTCAGCAGTAGTTCTGCTAATTTTCTTACCTTGCTCTACCATAATTTCTCCAGTTTCAGGATTAATTATGTCTATAGCTGCAATCTGGTTGACTAATCTTAAATTTAATGCTAATTTTTTATTAAACTTATATCTACCAACTCTTGATAAGTCATATCTTTTTGCATCAAAAAACAGGGAATCTATAAGAGATACAGCGCTATCCACTGTTGGTGGTTCACCTGGTCTTAACCTCTTGTATATTTCCAATAATGCTTCTTCTTTAGTCTTAGTATTATCCTTTTCTATAGTAGCTTTGAATCTTTCATCTTCTCCAAAATACTCTAAAAGCTCTGCATCACTTCCAAAGCCCATAGCTCTAGCTAATATAGATATAGGAAGCTTTCTAGTTTTATCTATTCTTACATAGATAATATCATTAGAATCTGTTTCATATTCTAACCATGCTCCCCTATTTGGAATTACTGTTGATGAGTATAACTTTTTACCTGTTTTATCAACATTAAAATTGTAGTATACTCCTGGTGACCTAACAAGCTGACTTACAATAACTCTTTCTGCACCATTGATGATGAAAGTTCCTTGATCTGTCATTAATGGGAAGTCACCCATAAACACTTCTTGCTCTTTAATTTCTCCAGTTTCATTGTTTTGTAATCTAACTGAAACTTTTAGTGGTGCAGCATAAGTAGAATCTCTTTCCTTACACTCTTCCACTGAATACTTAATATTATCCATATCTAGCTTATAATCTACAAATTCTAAAACAAGATTACCTGTAAAATTTGTAATAGGATTAATGTCATCAAATACTTCGTGAAGACCTTCCCTTAAAAACCATTGATATGAATCTAACTGTACCTCAATAAGATTTGGCATTTCTGTTACATCTTTAACTTTACCAAAACTCATTCTAGTTCTTTTTCCGACTTGGACAGGATGTACCATGAATTTTCACCCCTTGTATAAAACTAAAATAACC
>JAHAIU010000126.1 GCA_018372555.1 Clostridium sp. | reverse complement strand
ATCTTTAATGCATACTTTATTATCGAGGTGACATGCTTGCCTCGGCTCGCTTATCAAACCCATCTTACCCCCGTCGAAGCCAAAACGCCCCCAGGTTAAAATTAGTTTAACGCGAAATATTCAATTTTCATTCCGTGTTGTAATTATATATTATAATTTTTCTTCTGTCAACAGCCTTAAATTCTGCATTTCAACTATGATTTTCCTAAATTACATAGTCTTAAATACTTAGCTAATTAATTCATTTATTTTTGGAATAATTATAGTTTTAGTCCACCTATATAGTTACTTTAGAAAATTAATATTATATCTTAATTATAATATAGTATTAATTCTTCCAATCTAGCTTTATCTCATAGTATAAAGTTAATTTATTTTTGTAATTTAAAGCAACTTACTTTATCCATTAGAAATTTTTTATTATTAATTTCTAATAGGTTATAAACTTTTTTTCCTATAGAGTAATAATAAATCAACTTAATTTTCCCTATAGAACAATAATAAACTAATTCACTTTTTCTACACCACAATATTCTCCAATATACTTAAAATACAAGCATATCATTTTCATCAAACTTAAAATTTGGGCCCCAAGCTACTTCCCAATAGTATCCATCAGGATCTGCAAAGTAAGCATGATATCCCCCCCAGAAAACATCTTGAGGTTCTTTTGCTATTGTTGCTCCTGCTTTTCTAGCTAGTTCAATTACTTCATCTACTTCATTTTTACTTTTAACATTAAGTGCTAAAGTAACTCCTGAAAATCCAGTACCTATTTTAGGTGGATTTTCAAAGCTAATATCTTCTGCTAAAAGATTTAAAGGATATAATTCAAACTTTGTTCCTGTTGTATTAAAAAATATTACAGCTGGATTATCTTCTTTTTCATCAGTTTGAAATCCTAGTCCATCTCTATAAAACTGGATAGACCTCTTCATATCTCGAACACCTAAACAAATAATATTAATTCTATTCATAATTTCCTCCCTGTTCCCACTGTCCTAGTAACATAATCACTTTCTCTTTCATCCTTAATAATTAAATTTCCTAAACAAAAATCCCTTTTATACTTATTAATGTAGAAATTAAGTTCATCTTGCTTTCCTACTGTATTTCTTAATGTTATCATAAAGTCGAAGCTTTATAGAACCCTTAATTCTTTCACTATAATTCGCTCACCTGAATTATAACCTTAAATTATGCATCACTCATTATCATTTAACTCTCTAGTTATTACTCCATTATAATTAATATTATCCAAACTATAATGGAGTAATCATAAACTGTGTATTAAACATTCCTATATTAAATTACATAATTAAGATGGATTAATTCCCCCCACATTCCTTCATTCCTTCATTTTTCATTTTTTCATATTAATATAACCAAAACTTTATAAAATCTCTTAATTCCTTCATTTAAAATAATTCAGTTGGACTGATTCCACTCCTACATTTTTTCATTCTTTCATGTTACTATGAAGCGAAAGCTTTATAGTAACTCTTAACTCTTTCATTACAAATCAGCTTGCCTGAATTATAACCCAAATTGCTAATTATTCCTGTCCGCTGGATATATCACCCCTATTTGCTTCCTTGCTTCTTCTATTACTTCTATTACATCTCTAGAAACCTTTAAGGAGTTTATCTTAGATTCTTTTTCTCCTGATTGAATTAAGTTTACAAACTCTTCAACTTCGTAACACATATTTTCTTTTTTATGTTCTAAAGTTAAATCTTCTTCTCTTCCATCTCTATAAATAATCTTTACATTTTCAAAGGTGTTGATTTTATTAATTATTATGCTTCCTTCTTCCCCTTGAATTTCTGATGGAAGGTATGAATTGCTTATTTTTGAGTAAATAACTGCTGCCTCCATATCATCATAGCCAAAGATTGCACTTCCTTCTCCATCTACACCTGTTTTAAGCATTACGCCATTAGCCTTTACTGTATTGGGTTTTCCAAAAATATTAACCATAGGTGCTATACAGTAAATCCCTATATCCATAATGGCTCCATTAGATAATTCATTTTTAAAGGCATTTAATACTTCTCCAGCCTTATATTTATCATATCTTGAAGAGTATTGACAGAAACTTGCAAAATATTTTCTTACCTTACCTATCTTATATAAGTTGTCTTTTATAGCTTTAAAGTTTGGTAACACTGTAGTTCTCATAGCTTCCATAAGCACTACATTATTTTCTTTAGCAGCTTTAATCATTTCATCTACTTCTTTAGTATTAGAAGCAAAAGCTTTTTCCCCTAATACGTGCTTCTTATTCTTTAAAAATAAAATTGCTTGGCTAGCATGTAGTGCATTTGGAGATGCTATATAAACTGCATCTATTAAATCACTCTTAGCCATTTCTTCTAAATTAGTGAAGGTATGCTCTATTCCATATTTATCTGCATACTCTTTTGCCCTTTCCTTTGTTCTTGAATAAACAGCTGAAATCTTTGCATCCCTGACTTCCTTAGCTCCCTCAATTAATCTATCAGTAATAAAATTCGTTCCTATTATACCTATATTAACCATATTGTCCTCCTTTTTTATGTTATATAATTCCATATGTCTATTGTATAAAAAAAAGGAACTGAATTACAACCTATTAATTAAAATTAATATAATTTCAGTTCCTCTTTTATTATTTATAAGTGAAATTTAACATTATACTCAATTATATTTCACTTTTACCTATTATCTATAAATTAATCCTTATAATACATCTTCTAATGTATATTTGGAAAACTCATTTATAAATGCATCTAATGAGCTTCTCATTATTCCTTTTACCTTACATCCTGACCCCATATAAGGACAACAATTATCTTTATTAAAGCATTGTGCAATATTTAAATTATCTTCTGTTATTCTAATAACTTCTCCCAAATTTATATCTGAAGGTTCTAATCCAAGTTTTAATCCACCTGTTCTACCTTTCATAGAAATAACTAGATCTGTCTTCGCCATTTTATGTATTATCTTTTTTAAATGGTGCTCTGATATTTCTAGTTTTTTTGCAAGCTCTTCAACAGTACAAAGTTTGTCTCTGTTTTCTGCTAGATAAATTAGTGATCTAAATGAATAATCAGTAAATTTGGATAAATACATTTTAATACCCCTCTTTCGTTTAAGATAATCCTACTAGTAATTGAGGACATTTATAAAAAATTTTATTTAAACTTTTTCAATATAAAAATTGTATAGCTAATAACTTTAAAAGTAAACATATTCACAAAATAAATTAAATAAAATTTTCTATTTAATTATACTATATTTCACCTATTAATTACTAAATCAACAATATATTATTTACAAAAATTTAATATCTTGTACATTTATTATAGAATCATTTAATTTCATGTTGTTTTATGGGTGCTTTTAAGTATAAACCTAATAATCTTACTACAATAAACACCCATATAAATATTTTCATTCTTTTAAATTAATAACTTCTTCATATGTCAAAGATTTTCCTAGCTACTTACCTTAATTATTTATCTAAATTATTTAAGTACTCATCCATTGCATTTGCAGCTTTTTTTCCTGCTCCCATTGCTAATATAACAGTAGCTGCTCCTGTAACTGCATCTCCACCAGCATAAACTCCTTCTTTAGTAGTAAGTCCACTTTCATCTGCAATTAAACACTTCCACTTATTAGTTTCAAGGCCTTCAGTAGTAGAAGATATTAATGGATTTGGAGAAGTTCCTAGAGACATTATAACAGTATCTACATCCATAATATATTCAGATCCTGCTTTAACTACAGGTCTTCTTCTTCCTGATTCATCTGGCTCTCCTAGCTCCATTTCTACACATCTCATTCCCTTAACCCATCCATTTTCATCTACTAATATTTCTGTTGGATTAGTTAAAACGTCAAAGATTACTCCTTCTTCTTTAGCATGGTGAACTTCTTCAACCCTTGCTGGCAATTCAGATTCACTTCTTCTATAAACTATATGAGATTCTGACCCTAATCTTAAGGCAGTTCTTGCTGCATCCATAGCAACATTTCCTCCACCTACTATAGCTACCTTTTTACCTATCTTTACTGGTGTATGATATTCTTCTTTAAAAGCCTTCATTAAATTAACCCTAGTTAAAAATTCATTGGCAGATAATACTCCATTTGCATTCTCTCCTGGAATACCCATAAATTTAGGAAGTCCAGCTCCTGAACCTATAAAAACAGCTGAGAAATCCTCTTCAGCCATAAGTTCATCAATTGTAATAGTTCTACCTATTATAACATTAGTTTCTATCTTAACTCCAAGTTTCTTTATATTTTCAATTTCTGGTCTAACTACATCATCCTTAGGCAATCTAAACTCAGGAATTCCATAAACTAAAACTCCACCTGGTTCATGTAATGCTTCAAAAATAGTTACATCATAGCCTTTTCTAGCTAATTCTCCTGCACAAGTTAACCCTGCTGGACCACTTCCTATAACTGCAACCTTCTTACCTTTTAATTCTTCTCTTTCAGAAAGATCAACTTCATTTATTCTAGACCAATCTGCTATAAATCTTTCAAGCTTACCAATAGATACTGCATCACCTTTAATTCCAAGTACGCATTTACCTTCACATTGGCTTTCTTGCGGACATACTCTTCCACAAACAGCTGGCAATGCACTATATTTTGCAACTTCTTTAGTAGCTTTTTCAAATTCTCCTTCTTTCATATATCCTATAAAACCTGGAATATTTATAGATACTGGACATCCATCAACACATTTAGGATTCTTACAGCCTAAGCATCTATTAGCTTCTCTTATTGCTTCCTCATCTAAGTATCCAAGACAAACCTCTTCAAAGTTCTTAGCTCTAACTTCTGGAGCTTGTTCCGCTACAGGTACCCTTTTCATTCTATCTTGCATATTCATAACTAATCCACCTTACAACCACAACCACCATGATTATGAGTATCTCCTTCTTCTATTATTAACTGAGATCTACCTTCCTCAGTTTTATACATAGCTTGTCTTCTCATAGATTCATCAAAATCTACTAAATGTCCATCAAACTCTGGTCCATCTACGCAGGCAAATTTAACTTTTCCTCCAACAGTAACTCTACAAGCACCACACATGCCTGTACCATCTACCATAATAGGATTTAAACTTACTGTAGTTGGTATATTTAACTCCTTAGTAAGACTAGCCATAAACTTCATCATTATCATAGGTCCTATTACAACTGCATGGTCATATTTATTGCCTTTTTCTTCTACTAAGTGTTTTAAGCAATCAGTAACTCTTCCATTAAATCCATAGCTACCATCATCTGTTGATATATATAAATTCTTAGAAACCTTCTTTAATTCATTTTCTAATATTAATAATTCCTTACTTCTACTTCCAACTATAACATCACAATCAATACCATGATCATGCATCCACTTTACTTGCGGATATACAGGTGCTGCCCCCACACCACCTGCTATAAAGATGATATTTTTTCTTTTTATTTCATTTATATCTTCATAAATAAATTCACTTGGTTGTCCTAACGGCCCAACAAAGTCAGCAACATAATCTCCCTCATTAAAACTTGCAAGTTCTTTTGTTCCTCTGCCAACTGCTTGAAATACTATAGTTACAGTCCCCTTGTCTTTACTATAGTCAGCAATAGTTAGTGGTATTCTTTCACCCTTATCATCATTTTTAATAATAATAAACTGTCCAGGTTTGGCTGACTTGGCAACTCTTGGTGCTTCTATATCCATAAGATATATATTATCAGTTAACTCCCTCTTACTAACAACTTTATACATAGCTGTACCCCCTTGTTTTATTTTTAACATACTTTCATCTTATCATTTTTTTAATATTCATACAATTCATAATCATATATTTATATATAAAATTTATTAATAGTCTAAAATGAAAATTCTCCTACTAAACTATACTATCTTAATAACCTCCTTCAATGCTTTTAAAACTTCTTTCTTAAACTTATAATCTATCACTATCCCTTTCTAATTATTAAAATTTATACACTTTAGTTAATGTTATATATTTAAAGTATATATTTTAATAAACATTATATATTTTCATCATTTTCCCTAATAAATGTTATATAATTAAAATATATTTAAATAATGTTATATGATTAAACTACTTTTCAATAATATTATATAATTAAACTATTTTTTAGGAGGTGTTTTTAATAAATACAACCACTATTTCAAAAGGCTTTATAGGAACTTACACTAAAGGAAATAGCAAAGGGATTTATAAATTTTCTTTCAATAATGTAAATTGTGAAATAGACTCTATAGATGTTGCTAGCGAAATTGGGAATCCAACTTACTTAACCATTTCTAAAGACAAGAAATTTTTATATTCTATAATAAAGAAGGATAATAAAGGAGGAGTTGCTTCTTATTTAATAAATGAGGATTTAAGCTTATCTCTTCTAAATTATAAGATTTCTCCCGGAGCTTCACCATGTCATTTAATTACTGATAGTAAAAATTCATTTTTATTCTCTGCAAATTATCATGATGGTGAAATATCTTGCTATTCTCTACTAGCTGATGGCTCTATAGGAGATTTAAAATCTAGAAATTATCATACTGGCTCTGGAGTAAATAAAGAAAGGCAAGAAAAGCCTCATCCACATTTTGTATGTCTTACTCCTAATGAAGAAAAACTTCTTGCTGTTGATTTAGGTATTGATAAACTTGTTGTTTATGATTATAAAAATGGGATTTTAAAAGAAGATACAGAATGCTCTATTAAATTGCCAGATGGAGTAGGCCCAAGACATATGGCTTTTCATGAAAATAATAAAGTTGCATTTTTACTTAGTGAACTAACTTCAGAAGTTTTTGTATTATCTTATAATAATGAAGATAATACATTTAATATAATTCAAAGAATTTCAGCTATTCCTAAGGATTTCAAAGGACAAACTGATGCAGCTGCAATCCATATATCACCCGATGGAAAATTTTTATATACATCTAACCGTGGCTTCGACTCTATTGCTGTATTCTCTATAGATGAAAATAGCTTTAAACTTAATTTAGTTGAAATTACAGAAACGAACGGCTCTCATCCCAGAGACTTTACTATAGATCCAAGTGGAAGATTTTTAATTATTCCTCATCAACTTACACATAATATTACTATTTTCCATAGAGATATTAAAACAGGTAAGTTAACTAAGGCTGATAAAGAATTTGACATTGAAAGCGGAGTTTGTATCAAGTTCATTTAATAAAAAAATCTACTTCACAGACTATGTATTTCTGCCATTTTTAAAGTTATCTACAATTCTTTAGTAAATATAATTTCCTAAAGAATAAAAAAATAGACGTATCAAAGTAATTGTTTTGATATGTCTATTTATATATCTATATTTAATATTAATATCTTGTTGAATTCTTTAATTGTCTTTCAATATCTCTCTTATGAGCTTTTTCAAGCATAGAATCTCTCTTATCGTAATTCTTTTTACCTCTACATAAGCCAAGAGCTACTTTAACCTTTCCATTTTTCAAGTATAAGGAAAGTGGCACTAAAGTAAATCCTTGTTGAGATACAAGACCTGCAAATCTTGAAATTTGCTCTTTATGAAGTAAAAGCTTCCTTTCTCTTAATGGATCAACATTAAAAATATTTCCTTGTTCATAAGGACTAATATGCATACCTTTAATTGTTATTTCTCCATTTTCAACATCAGCATAACTTTCTTTTAAGTTACACTTTCCTGCTCTTATTGATTTTACTTCTGTTCCAACTAAAGCTATTCCAGCTTCAATTGTTTCTTCAACAAAATAATCATGCCTTGCTTTTCTATTTTCAGCTAATGAATTACTATTTTTCTTTCTTACCATAATATCCACCACAAATTTCATTTTTTAATTTTTTAATTTTTT
>JAHAIU010000125.1 GCA_018372555.1 Clostridium sp. | reverse complement strand
GTTGTAGACTTTCTATGTGAAATAAGAATTATAGTTTTATCTTCACAGTTTTCCTTAATAGACTTAAGTATTTCACCTTCATTTAGAGCATCTAAATTACTTGTTGGTTCGTCTAATATAAGTACTTCACTATCTTTTAAGAAGGCTCTAGCCAGGCCAATTCTTTGCTTTTCTCCTGAAGATAGATTTGATCCAAGTTCCCCAACTTTAGTATCATATCCTTTAGGTAATGTTAATATAAAGTCATGAATTGATGCTTTCTTACATGCTTCTATAATTTCTTCTTCAGTAGCATTTTTATTTCCTATCTTAATGTTCTCTTTAATAGATTCATTAAATAAAAATGTTTCTTGGCTTACTAATCTTTGAGTATTTCTTAAAGATTTTGTATTAACTTCTTTTATGTTTATATTGTCTATTTTTATATCCCCTGAATTTACATCAAAGAATCTCATTATAAGCTTAATAAATGTACTCTTACCTATTCCACTTTCACCTATTAATGCAACCTTATCTCCTTTTTTAATATTGATATTCGTTCCATCTAATATAGTTTCTTTTCTGTTTGGATAAGAGAATGTTACGTTATTATATCTTATATCTTCACAGTTTACATCTGCTTTTCCTTCTACTTCTTCAACTAGTGGATTTTCATCTAAAATCTCAAATATTCTCTCTGCACAAGCAAAGGTTTGAAGTAATGTATTTGAAAGATTACTTAATGCAACTACTGGTCCAAAAGAGGATGCAATTACTACTATAGCTACTATTGCAGCTGTAAATGTAATATCTCCTGCTAAGAACTTGTGAACTCCTAGAACTACAAAAGTTAATATTGCTATCATAATTGTAAGATCTGTTAAAGCTCTTATTATTCCTTCATGTTCCTTTATCTTATCTAAGCTCTTATTTAACTTAGCTGAATTTTCTTTTATTTTTTCTAATCTTTCTTCACCATTTTTAAATAGTAATACTTCTTTTAATCCTCTTAAAGAATCTAAAACATAGTTGTTACTTTCTCCAAATGAATTTCTGTAATTTACTCCTGCTTCTTTAGCAAAACTAGAAGATGCATAAGGAATTACAAAACCAATTATTAAATACAATATAGTTGCAATTACTCCAAAGATAGGACTAATTGTAAATAATATTATAGCTATTATAGAGTTTGTTATAATTGCTATTGATATTGGTGCTATTGTATGAGCATAAAATACTTCTAAAAGCTCTATATCAGAAGTTATTAATGCTATTAAGTTTCCTTTTTCCTTACCTTCAAGCTTAGCTGGTGCAAGCTTTCTTAATACTGTAAAAATCTTATCTCTTAAAATATATAAAATCTTAAAAGCTATATAGTGACCTGATAATTGCTCACCATATCTTAAGAACCCTCTAAGAATTGCTGAAACTACCATAACTATTAATGCACCCTTAAAGGATATAAAAGTTATATCTCCTATATGAGCACCTAGTGCTACTGCTCCAAAGGCAGCTATAGAGGTAGCTGCTAGAAATCCTAAAACTCCTAGAGATATTGTTATTAACATTATTGGTGCTAGAGGTTTTAGTTCAACTATTAACCTCTTCATTATTTGGAAGCCTGATCTTCTTTTCATATTAACAAACCTCCCTAATTTCTTCTAATTCATTTTGCTTGTTAACCATGTTACTATAATATCCTTCAGCCTTCATTAACTCATTATGAGTTCCTTCTTCTACTAAAGATCCCTTATTCATAACATATATGTTCTTAGCTTCTTTAACATTAGCTAATCTATGAGATATAACTAATATAGTTTTATCCTTAGAAAGTTCATATATAGCTTCCCATATAGCTTCTTCACTTTCTACATCTATATTTGATGTAGCTTCATCAAATATTATCATCTTTCTATTAGCAAGTATTGCTCTAGCTAGGGCTAATCTTTGCTTTTGTCCTCCAGATAAGGCACTTCCTGCTTCACCTACATTAGTGTTTAATTTATCTTTTAATCCTTCTATAAAGCTATCTAATCTTGATACTTTTAAGGCTTCATTTATTTCTTCTATAGTGGCATCCTTTTTACCTACTAAAAGGTTATCTAATATACTTCCATTAAATATATAGCTATTAGTAGATATTAAAGCTATATTTTCATATATAAGATTTGAATCTAAGTTTTCAATATCTTTTGAGTTTAATAGAACTTGCCCTTTATTAACCTTGTGATTATTTAGGATTATTGAAGCGATAGTACTCTTTCCAGAACCACTTTCTCCAACTATTGCAACTATTCCCTTTGGTGTTATTTCCATATTAACATCCTTAACAACTTCTCTTTCTCCATCATAGCTGAAAGTAACATTCTTAAGACTTATATTAATATCATCCTTAATTTCTTTTACAGAATAATCTACAGCTTTTTCTCTTTCCTTAGCATCTAGAATTCCAAAGATTCTATCTGATGCTGCCATACCATTCATAGCTATATGGAAGTAAGATCCTAAAAGTCTAAGTGGTATAAAGAATTCTGAAGATAAAAGTATTACTATAAGTAAACTTCCTGGAAGTAAATCACCATTACTAAATTGAATTAATGCTACTATAGTTCCAAGAGCTGCTCCTCCAAATGCAACTAAGTCCATTATTGTAATAGAGTTTAATTGCATACTTAAAACCTTCATAGTAATTTTTCTAAACTTTTCAGCTTCAACATTCATTTTGTCATGTCTTTCTTCATCTATATCAAAAACTTTTAAAGTAGTAAGTCCTTGAAGATTTTCTAAAAAGCTTCCACCTAAATCTGAATAACTTTTCCAATAATCCTTTAAAATTCTCTTTGCAATCTTCATTATTGCAATAATAGAAATAGGAATTAGAGGTACTGAAAGTATAAATACTAGTGCAGCTTTAAATGAAACAAAGCTCATAAAAACAAATAATGTAACTGGTACTAATAAAGAATAAAAGAATTGAGGTAAATACTTTCCAAAGTATATTTCTAATTGTTCTACTCCCTCTACCATAACTTGAACTATTGAAGATGTGCTTTCCACACTACTATAGCCTGTACCAAGTCTTAGTAATTTTTTATATACAAGTTCTCTTAGCGTCGATCTAGCCTCTGCTGAAGCTAAATTAGAAAACTTCGCATATAAAATATTTGAAATAAATCTGATAGTTAAAAGAATAACTATAATAATTCCTGGTTTTAAAATTGACTCCATATTAATGGAAGTTAATCCACCCATATAAACTTTATTAATAAACTGTCCAACAAGAAAAATTGTTATTATATTGCAAATAATTGCAAGCCAGTTTACTAGTATAGTTAGACCGATGTACTTTTTAGATTGGCTACATAAATTTATTAGCCTTTTATTGATCATCATAATATCTTCTCCTAACATAATTGATATTGATACTCACTTATATATGATAAATACAGTTGATAGTATACCTTAAATGATATGCATTTTCAATAGCAAATTAAAACTTTAACACAATTTATGGATTATCTTAAATAAATCCCTAATAAACGCCTAATATTCCACATAAAAAGGGGGATGTCGTACAAACACCCCAAATTAAGAATTGTTTTTTTATTTTTCATTGTGTGATAGCTTCATTCCTATCCTTACATTTAATAAAATAACTTTATTATGTAAACTATGTTATAATTTCAATATAATGTATTTGCGAGGTGTAAAATGGATACTATAATAATTCTAACTCTTTCAATATTATCTATAATATATATGATGAGATTATATAAAATGAAATTTAAGGCTGAAAAGAGAAAAGAAATTAAATATCTACAATTAGCTATTTTTAGTATCTGTATAATTGCTGCTTTAACTGGACTTTGGGATTTATTTATAATAGCATTCATACTTATTGTAATCTTATTTTTATTGCCTAGGAAATTTTATAAATAAATCTACTATAAATAATATACCTTTCAAATTTGAAGCATTCTTTGTTGTATTAAACTTATATGAAATCAGATAAAAAAGAAACCCAGTAAGCTGAGTTTCTTCAAAATTGTTAATTATTAGATACTCAGACACACTGAGTATCTAACACAATTCCTTAATTTCTTTATTATTAATTCTTCATCACTAAATCTGACTCTTTATATTCCTGTTTATTAAAATACCTTACTAAAAGCATTATTCCTAATGATACTATCCCTAAGAATATTAAAAACTGTATTGTATAGGCAAGGGTTACTCCACCAGTTACAAGGGTTGCTACAAATTTAAAAAAGTAAGCTACTACCCATGCAAGTACAAATTGATAAATAACTGATAATGCCATCATTTTATTTCCATACTCTTTTCTCATAACACCTATAACTGCAAAACATGGAGTATATAGTGATACGAATACCAAGAAACTAAGTGCTGTTATTGCTGTAAACATAGTTGGAAGTACAACGGATAAATCTCCATAAACTATTTCCATAGTTCCAATTATTACTTCTTTAGCAGCAAGACCAGTAAGAATTGACACTCCAGCTTCCCAACCACCAAAACCTAATGGTTCAAATATAGGGGATATAAATCCTCCAAGAGCTGCAAAGAAACTAGTATTTATTTCTTCTGTAAATCCATTCATATTAAAGTAAGTTAAGAACCAAATTACTATAGATACTGCAAATATTAATGTTCCTGCTCTTACAATAAATCCTTTTGATTTATCCCAAGCATTTAATATTATGCTTCTTAAACTTGGCATCTTATATTCTGGCAGTTCTAATATAAAAGGCTGCTCATCCTTCTTAAATATAGTGTTTTTAAATAACAATCCCACTAATATTGCAACTACTATTCCTAATAAATAAAGCCCCATTACTACAAACTCTTGATTTGATGCAAAGAATATTGAAGCAAATAATGCATACACAGGTAATCTTGCACCACAAGTTACTAGTGGTGCTATTAATGCTGTCATCTTTCTATCTTTTTCACTCTCTAAAGTTCTAGTTGCCATAATTGCAGGTGCTGAACATCCAAATCCCATTATTATTGGAATAAATGCCTTTCCTGATAATCCTATTTTTCTCATTATTCTGTCCATAAGAAAGGCTATTCTTGACATATATCCACAGTCTTCAAGGAATGAAATTCCAATGAAAAGTGCAAATACAATTGGAAAGAATACTATAACTCCTCCAACTCCAGCTACTATACCATCTACTATTAGTGATTGGAACCAAGGTGATGAATTAGCTACTAAGCTTTCTATAGCTGGTGTAAAGCTATCTGCTACAAAAGCATCTAAGGCATCAGCTAAAGGTTGTCCAAACCAGCTAAATGTAAATTTGAATATAAAAAATAGTGCTAATAAAAATACTGGATACGCTAGTATTGGATTTAATACTACTTTATCTATCTTTTCACCTATGTACTTTGAATTACCTTTTTCTTTAGAAGCATCTTTTATAATAGTATCTATATAAGAATACGCTTCATTTTCGTTGTTGAATTTTATATTATAATTTGGAATAATTTCTTTAGATTTATTTATTTCTTCGATTATATTTTCTAAGCCTGTTTTATTTTTAGCTGATATAGGTAATATTCTTACCCCTAAATTCTTAGCTAAAACTTCTGTATTTATATTAAGTCCTCTTTTATTAGCTATATCCATCATATTTAATAATACTAATATTGGCTTATTGAATTGCATTAATTGAGTTGTAAGATATAAATTTCTTTCTAGATTGGTTGCATCTACTACATTTATAATTAAGTCAACATTTTCATTTTCTAAGTAAGATCTTGATATTTTTTCTTCATTTGAATATGTGTCCATGGCATAAATACCTGGTAAATCAACAACTTTTATGTCTTTATTTATAAATCCATATTTTTTATCAATAGTTACTCCTGGCCAATTCCCTACATATTGTTTTGCGCCAGTTAGTGCATTAAAAACTGTGGTCTTTCCTGTGTTAGGATTACCAACTAATGCTACATTTATCATTCTCCCCACTCCTTAAACATTTAAATAGATATTTTTTGCATCTCTTTTTCTAATGGCTAAGTCAAATCCCCTAAAAGATATTAATATTGGATCACCTAATGGTGCAATTAGCTTAACTTTAACCTCTGTCCCCTTAACACATCCTAGAGCCTTAAGTCTTTTTGCAAGCTTTTGATCTCCTGAAACATCTCTTACTGTACCAGTTTGTCCAACTTTCATACTAAATATAGTCATGTATATTCCCCCTTACATGTTTTTCTATATCTACAATTATAATCAATTGATATTGATTGTCAATAACCTTTGGGCGTAATTCTCAATATTTTGTTATTTTTTTATCAATTATCTTAAATTTTTAAAATATTCCTCTTCTAATTTGAAAATATTAACTATATTTATCCCTTTAAAAACATTTTTGATATCACTAATTTCTTTTACTCTCTAATTGTTGATCTTATAAATACACCTCTTATAAAAGTTCTATTTATATATTTTATTTCTTCAGTTCATAATTAAAAAAAATGTGTTTATCTGATTTTCTAATCTAGATACTAATTGTTAATCGTAAAAAAGAACCTATATTAATAGATTTTATTTTTAGATTATCTATTATATAGGTTCTATTTTATATTATCTGCTACTTCTTTTTATATTGCTATTTTCTTTTCTTTTTTACTAATAGTCCTCCAACTGCTGCTGTTACTCCACCTAATATTAATGGTAATATTGGTGCAACTCCACCTGTTTGAGGAAGTTCATTTTCTCCCTTTCCACTGTTGCCGTTATTATTCCCATTTCCGTTATTTTCATTACCATTATTAGAACCGTTATTATTTCCACTGTTTCCGTTATCTATCTTAACTAAGTTCTTTATGGCGTTGTTTATTCTAGCTACTGCTGCATCTATATCTGCTTGAGTTGCATCCTTAGAATTTAATAATTTCTTTCCTTCTTCAATAGTTGTTAATACTGATTTATAACTATCCTCAGTGTAGTCTTTCTTATTTAAAGCTTCTGCTTTATTTATAGCCTCTTCTAATTCAATCTTAGATACATTTTCAAATGCCTTTATTTCTTCCTTAGCTTCAACTATTTTATTCTTTAATCCTTCAACAGCACCAGAAACTTCTTCAGCTGTAGCTTCTTTATTATCTCTAATAGTCTCTGCTTCTACTACTAGATTTTCTAAATCAACCTTTATGTCTGCTAAGCTTTCATAGTTTCCTAAAGCTTCACTCAATTCTTTACCTTCATTAATTAAGTTATTTAATTCAGTTTTATCTGGTAATACTGCCTTTAATAACTCTACTTCTGCAGTTAATAAAGCTTCTATGCTTGTATCTACAGTTACTTGGCTTACATTTTCATCTGCTAGTACTTCCTTAGCCTTATTTATTTCTGATACAAACTTTTCAATAGCTTCTGCATAATATTTTCCTTCTGCATTTTTAGCTATTTCCTCAGCATTTATTATAGCTGTTTCTAAAGCATCTTTATTTACAACAATTGCTTTTTCATCAAATTCTTCTACTGCTTTCTTTAAAGTTTCAATAATTACATTTACTTCTTCAATTATAGCTGAAGTAGAATAATCTGTTTTTGCTTTGTCTATAGCTGCCTTTAATGCATCTACATCAGCTTGTAGGAATTGTCCATTCCCTTCTCCTACTACTGCATCTTTCACTTTATTTTCTGCAATTTCTAATTCTACTTTATATTTATTATGAGCATCTAGAGAATTATAACCTTCTTCTATTATATGTTTAAGATTAGCTTCTGCATTGTCTAATTCTTTTTGTATTATAGTCTTAGTTTCATAAACTGATTGTGCCTCTGCTATTCCATCTTCTAACTTAGTAATACTATCATTAATTATTACTTTCTTATCTTCTTTAGCTTCTGCTCCTAAAGAATTCTTTAAAGCATTTAATACTACATTTG
>JAHAIU010000124.1 GCA_018372555.1 Clostridium sp. | reverse complement strand
CTTTTCTTCCATTACTTCTTTAGCAGTATTAACTACTACATCTTTAACATATTTTAATTCCTTAATTTCACCGATTAGCGGAATCATTATTTCAGGTACTATATCATAACCCTTATTATTTTTAACCTCTATAGCAGCTTCTATTACTGCTCTAGTTTGCATTTCAGCTATCTCTGGATAAGAAACTGCTAATCTACATCCTCTATGTCCCATCATTGGATTAAATTCATGTAATTCATTAACAGTAGCCTTTAACTCTTCAAAAGTAATATCTAAGTCATTAGCTAAAGCATGAATATCCTCGTCATTATGAGGTAAGAATTCATGTAGAGGTGGATCTAGGAATCTAATAGTAGCTGGCTTTCCTTCTAAAGCTTCATATATTCCAACGAAATCTTCTTTTTGCATTGGAAGTAATTTTTCAAGAGCTTTTCTTCTTTGTTCTTCACTCTTAGCAACTATCATTTCTCTAACTGCCATAATTCTATCTTCTGCAAAGAACATATGCTCAGTTCTACATAATCCAACACCTTCTGCTCCAAACTCCATAGCTTGCTTAGTATCTCTTGGAGAATCAGCATTAGTTCTAACCTTTAATTTTCTTATTTCATCTGCCCATCCCATAAATGTAGCAAAGTGTCCTGAAATTTCTGGTGTAACTGTATTAACAGCTTCTCCATATATATTACCTGTTGATCCATCTATTGAGATGAAATCATCAGCAGTATAAACTTTTCCATCTACTTCTAAAGTTTTAGCTTCTTCATTAACCTTTAAAGTTCCACATCCTGCAACACAACAAGTTCCCATTCCTCTAGCAACAACTGCTGCGTGAGATGTCATACCACCTCTTACAGTTAAGATACCCTTAGCAGCTATCATACCTTCGATATCTTCTGGTGAAGTTTCAAGTCTTACTAAAACTACGCTTTCACCCTTTTCATTTCTTTCCTTAGCTTCCTCTGCAGTAAATGCAATCTTACCACAAGCAGCTCCTGGTGAAGCTGGAAGCCCTTTAGCTATCGGAATAGCCTTCTTTAAGTCTTCTGTATGGAATGCAGGGTGAAGTAATGAATCTAGTTGGTTAGGTTCAACCTTAAGTATAGCTTCCTCCTTAGTTAACATTCCTTCTTCAACTAGGTCAACAGCAATTTTTAAAGCAGCTTGAGCTGTTCTCTTACCATTTCTAGTTTGTAGGAAGTATAACTTACCTTCTTCTATTGTTATTTCCATATCTTGCATATCTTTGTAGTGATGTTCTAATGTATGAACAATATCAGTGAATTGTTTGTATATTTCTGGATTTTGCTCTTCTAATTTTGCAATTGGAAGAGGTGTTCTAATACCAGCAACAACGTCTTCACCTTGAGCATTCATTAAATATTCACCATATATTACATTTTCACCAGTTGCAGGGTCTCTTGAGAATACAACCCCTGTTCCTGAAGTTTCTCCCTTATTACCAAATACCATTTCTTGAACGTTTACTGCTGTACCCCATTCTCCTGGAATATCGTTTAATCTTCTATACACTATAGCTCTTGGATTATCCCATGATCTAAATACAGCTGTTATTGATTCTATTAATTGAGTTTTAGGATCTTGAGGGAAGTCTGTTCCCATTTCTTTTTTGTACAATTGTTTATATTTTTCTACTAGTTCTTTTAAATCATCCGCAGTTAAGTCTGTGTCTAATTCAACACCTTTTTCTTCCTTCATTTCATCTATTAGATTTTCAAATAATCTCTTTTCAATGTCCATAACAACATCAGAAAACATTTGAATAAATCTTCTATATGAATCGTATGCAAATCTTGGATTTCCAGTTAAATCTGCCATAGCAACTACAGACTTATCATTTAAGCCAAGGTTTAATACTGTATCCATCATACCGGGCATTGAAACCCTTGCACCTGATCTAACTGATACTAATAAAGGTTTAGTTAAGCTACCAAATTCTTTACCAGTTATCTTTTCAAGTTCAGTAATTTTTTGATGAATTTCTTCAATTACTTCCTCTGATATCACTTTCCCATCCTCGTAATACTTATTACAAGCTTCTGTTGTAACTGTGAATCCTTGTGGTACTGGAATTCCTAGTAAAATCATTTCTGATAAATTTGCCCCTTTACCCCCTAGAAGGTTTTTCATTGACCCATTCCCTTCATTAAAAAGGTAAACATACTTCTTTTTCTCCATCTCAATACTCCTCCGTTCAATCAAATTGATGTATATACTAACAGCCTTTGGCTGTAGCTAGCTAATTAAATATTGTAATTAATTACCCTCACCCAGTTTTACGAAGAGCTTTGTAATATTAGTTTTTGAAATCTTTCCAACAATCTTAAATTGAGGTTTTTCACTTAACCCATCCCCAATTTTCTCAACTATCGGAATACTGTCTATTTCATGCTCTATTATTTTTTTTGCTAAATCGTAAGCACTATCTTCTGTAGACCCACATACTATATTAGGCATTCTAGTCATAATAACTCCAACTGGAACCTTATGTATATCTGTTCCACCTATTGCATTTTTTAAAAAGTCTTTTCTTGAAACAGCTCCTACTAAAACCCCATTGTTTTCAATAAATAATGTACCCACATCATTTAAAAACAAGAATACGATTGCATCATATACTGTAGTTTCTTCAGTAACAGTAACTGGCTTAGACATAATTTCACCAGCTAAAACTCTAGATATATTTTCTAATATTCTAGTATTTTGAGCCTCACCTAAATATACATAACCAACCTTAGGTCTAGCATCTAATACTCCTATCATCGTTAAAATTGCAAGATCTGCCCTTAAAGCAGCTCTAGTAACTCCGAGCTTTTCTGCTAAAGCCTCACTAGTTACAGGCTGTCCTTTTTTAACTAGCCTAATAATTTCTTCTTGCCTTTCTGACAACTTCAAATTTATCCCTCTTTCTAGATTAAATAGGAATATTCAGATAATTTTGATTAGTTTGATATTTACATACTAATTATAACATTTTATAATAGTTTGACTATACTTAATTTTCTGAAAAATCACTCATATTAACCGAATATCCCTATTTTCATTCTTTTATTTTACTCTCTCCACTGTTTATCTCTATTTTCCTTTAATTTACTCTTCTTCATCAAAATTAACAGTATATGTGAAAGAATTATCATTTTCATCAGATGTATTTATTGTAGATTTTTTGTAAACCTTATACTCATCCTTGTTTGACATATCTTTTTTCACTTCATCAACTTTATTCTTAACTTTATCTGCAACATCAGTAGCAACATCTTTTATTTCATCTACTGCCTTGCTTATATATTTATTTACTACTTCTACGCTACCATCAGCCATAGTTATTTCTACAGTTATCTTAGTAACTACAGCAGCAATTAATACAAAGGCTAATACAGGTGGTAATATTATAGCTATAACTCCTGCAGCTATTCCGGCATTTACAGGTACATTTACAATTTCCTTATCATCTTTACTGATCTTAATTCTAGTTACATTCCCTTTATTGATTAAGTCTTTAAGCCAAGCTTTAAACTCTTCTATACTTTCACTTTTTATTTTTTCATTTGCTTCTGCATCAGCTTCTTTTATACTCTCAATATAAATTATTGCGTCTAATACTTCTCCATTGCTTACTTCTAAAGCATGCTTTGCTTCTGCATAAGTAACCCCAGTTCTTTCAATAACTAAATCAACCTTTTCTAAAGTAATCTCCATCTTTAATCACTCCTTAAATATAATTTAACATTTCTAGGCTCTTTGGCTTTTTAGAATAATTTGAGGATATAATATGCGTAATTACCTTTCTTATATCCCTTTTCACTTCTTCATTTACATTTAACTTATATATTTTATCCATAGGAGTCTTCATTAAAAACTTTATTGAATTGTATGCAGGCTTTGAAATGTAAATTCCATGAACCTTTTCGCAGCTTTCACAAAGTCCTCCATAACTAGATAATGATATATAATTAGAAACTGTAATCTTCTTCCTACAGCTTGCGCAATAGTCTAAATTTAACCCATAACCTGTAGCACTTAATATTTTAAGCTCAAAGGCTCTTATAAGTAGCTCATAATCTAATGCATCTGTATTAAGCAAGTACATGCATGTAATAAAGCTTCTAAATAGCTCCTGATTTACTTCCCCTTCTTCAATACATATATCAATAAGCTCACATATATAAGATGAGTATGTTAATTTATCTAAATTATCTAATAAGCCTTGAAAAGAACTTATTATTTTTCCTTCTTGAAGGTTATATAAGTTTTTTCCTTTAAACAGTATATATTCCCCATAACATAATGGAAGAGTAATAGACAAAAACTTACTCTTACTCTTTCTTGATCCCTTAGCTATAGCTGTTATCTTTCCAAATTCGCTAGTATATAACCATACTAGTTTATCATTCTCTTTATATTCCATAGTTTTAATAACTACAGCTCTCACCTTATGTAGTGACAGAAAAACCATCTCCCTATTTCATCTTCTTATAGCCAAGCTCCTTTAATAGGTTTTGATTGTCTCTCCATTCTTTTCTAACCTTAACCCATATTTTTAAGTTAACCTTAGAATGTAAAAACCTTTCTATTTCATATCTTGCACTTTCACCTATTTTCTTTAAAGACTGACCATTTTTACCTATTATTATTCCTTTGTGAGAATCTTTTTCACAAAGCATATCTACTTCTATATGCCATGTACCTGATGGGCTTTGCTTCATTTGAATTACATCAACAGCAATACCATGAGGTATTTCTTCCCTTAATGTTCTTAAAGCCTTTTCTCTTACTATTTCTGATATTACAAATCTTTCTTGAACATCTGTTATCATATCATCTGGATAGTACTTAGGACCTTCTGGCATAGTATCTATCATTAATTCAACTAACTTTTCTACATTCTTTCCCTTTAAAGCTGAAATTGGAATAATTTCTTTAAAATCCATCTCCTCTGAATACATTTGTAGGGTTTTTGCTACTCTATCTTGAGTAAATTCGTCAATTTTATTTACCACTAAAAATACTGGAGCTTTTTGATTTTTTAAAGTTTCTATTATAAACTTATCTCCTCTTCCTATTTCTTCATCTGGATTTATTAAAAATAAAACTAAATCTACTTCTTTAATTGAGTCTTTTGCAGAGTTAACCATATATTCCCCTAGCTTATGCTTAGGTTTATGTATTCCTGGAGTATCTACAAAGACTAATTGATGATTATCACCAGTTAATATAGTTTGAATATTGTTTCTTGTTGTTTGAGGTTTATTAGATACTATAGAAAGCTTTTCCCCCATTATATGATTTAATAATGTTGACTTACCTACATTAGGTCTTCCTACTATCGTTACAAATCCTGATTTAAACATTCTTCCTCCTAATTTAAGGTGCTACCTAATAGCAGCACTAATTAATAATTAAAAATTATTAAAAGTTTCTTTTTTAAAATTATAGCATTCTTAAGAACTTTTATCATCTATTTAATTAAATTTATATTTTAAAAATAACAAATATTAAGAGCGTAAGTAAGGTTCCAAAAAGCCCTCCAACAATCACTTCAAAAACAGAGTGGACATTGGAATCTACTCTACTTTGCGCTGTAATAAATGCCATTAAATAACTTAGTGTTATACATATGGGTTCTTCAGTAATTAAAGATATAGCCGTTGCAATTGAAAAAGAAAGAGCACTATGACCACTAGGCATTCCTCCCTTTAAAGGTGTGCCTTCTCCATATATAGATTTAACAATTAGCGTTGCAATAGTAACTACTACTAAAGCTATTAAAACCATATATGGATCAGATTCCTTCATTTTATGTATTACATCATAAGATACTAAAGAAATTTTATCCCAAAATATTACATAACCAACAACTAAAGCATTAATAGCAGTAATTAAAACCGCTCCTGCTGCTGCATTTTTGGCAATCTTAGCTAAAGGATGATAATGATTTGTGCTTACGTCTATAGTTGCTTCTATAGCAGTATTAATAACTTCTGCTGCTAGAACTAAAGTTATAGTTACAGCTAAAGCCAAAAATTCCGCCTTAGATATATCTATAACAAAACATGCTATAAGCACACATAAAGCTGCTACTAAATGGATTCTCATATTCCTTTGAGTTCTAACCGTGTGTATAATACCTTCTATTGCATAGTTAAAACTTTCAACCAACTTTTTTATCTTCATAATCTCCCCCCATATTGTCTATATGTATCAATTAATGATTTTCTTCCTATACTCTTATAGCTTAAAAGCTATTATCTATTCTTTAATAAAATTCTATAAATCCAAAGCATAGATTATTTAATTTCTTTAATATAAATTACTTAAATAATCACTTTATCAAAATCTCTATATCTGAAGATAATAATTCAATTAAATATATAATCGCTTTTATAACTTATATGTTATCTTCTAATATCTAATTTGTTTAATATTTCCTCTTCCCTTGCTCTCATCTTGACTTTATCTTCATCTACCATATGATCATATCCAAGTAAATGTAAGATAGAGTGAACCACTAAATAACTAACTTCTCTTTCATAAGAATGACCATATTCCTGACTTTGCTCTAAAGCCTTTTCTAAAGATAAAACCATATCACCTAATATAAGTTCTTCTCCATCCTTAAATGTTTCATCAAATTCAAAGTCAACATAAATGTCTTTATATACTTTTCCCTCTTCAAAATCTAGCATAGGAAATGATAATACATCAGTTTCTCTATCTATATTTCTAGTCTCATTATTTATTTCTTTTATCTCAGAATTATCAACGAATAATAATGAAATTTGATAAGGTATATCCATATTTTCCTCTTTTAAAGCAAAATTACATACCTCAGTAATTTTATTTACAAATTCATCTGTAACTTCAATTTTATCTTGTCTGTCTTCTGTATATAACATTCTTCTCTCCTTATATTTTAAACTATTTAATTTAAACTCTATATAATCTAATAATTGTTAACTATTAGTTTTCACTAGCTAAATATCACCTAATACTTATTAACTGTACAAATCAACTCTCCCATCTCAAGTAATTATGTACAAATTACAACTTTAATTAGAAATTATTAATAAAGCTATCCATGATATATAGTGTCAATGAATTAATTGTTAATTACCATAGACCTCTACTAACTATTACTTACCAATAGTTAAAGTAATTTGGAACAAATTATTTCCCTAATTGTTAACTGCTAATTGTCAATAAGGCTGTCTACGACAGCCTTATTTTACTTCCTTTTTAGTTTTTGCCTCAGATGGATATTCAATTCTATGATGATAAATTCCATCTAAAGTTTTAAGGAAACTCTTTCTTATTATCTCCACATCTTTCAATGTTAAATCACAATCTACTAGTTGCCTATTATTAAGTTTATCATTAATTATATTATTAACCATTTCTTCAATTTTACCTTTGGTTGGATCTGTAA
Source organism: Clostridium sp. (assembly GCA_018372555.1). Classification (GTDB taxonomy): domain Bacteria; phylum Bacillota; class Clostridia; order Clostridiales; family Clostridiaceae; genus Clostridium. The sequence goes on along the minus strand of JAHAIU010000124.1, from coordinate 499 downwards.
TAGATCTAACAGAAGCCTCAACACTATCAGCAAGCATTAGTATTCCAGACTCCTTAGTATTAGGAATTGGACCTGGATATCTAAAATCTTCTTCCTTAATTTCATCAGGATTCTCAGCTTCTTTTTTAGCCTTAAAGTAGAAATACTTAACTAAGGTAGTTCCATGATGTTGTACTATAATATCCTGAATTACTTTAGGTATCTTTTGTTCTTTAGCCATCTCTAATCCATCCTTAGTATGAGAGAGTATAATTAAAGTACTTAAATTCGGTGTAATCTTGTCATGAGGATTATCTCTGCCTATTTGATTTTCACCAAAGAAATAAGGTCTCTTCGTCTTACCTATATCATGATAATATGCACCTACTCTAGCAATTACAGGATTGCCTCCAACTAATTCAGCTGCAGCTTCAGCTAAGTTAGCCACCATCATACTATGATGATAAGTACCCGGCGCTTCCATAATAAGTTTTTTCATTAATGGCTGATTTGGGTTAGA
>JAHAIU010000123.1 GCA_018372555.1 Clostridium sp. | reverse complement strand
TTAATAACTTCCTCTTCATCCTCTTCTCCCAAATGCTTATAAATTTCCATTAAAGATTTATAAAGCTTAGGAAGATATTTTTCTATTTCTCTTAGTATTACATCAGCTCTAAAAATAAACATACCTGAGTTCCATAAATAACTACCCTTTAATAAAAAGTCCCTTGCTACCTCAATATTAGGCTTTTCAGTAAATCTAGCTACTTTGTAGCTTGGTATTTCCCCTTGGATTCTTTGTCCCATCTCAATATATCCATATCCTGTTTCTGCTCTACTTGGGGTTATCCCTAATGTTACTATTCCCCTCTTTTTATTTGCAATATCTACAGCTTGCCCTAAAGTTTCTATATATAGCTTTTCATTTTCAATATGATGATCTGATGGTAGTACAACCACAATAGCATCATTATCTTTTTTCAACAGCTTAACTGCTGATAAACCTATACATGTAGCAGTTTCCTTATTCATAGGCTCTGTAAATATATTATTAGAATTAATATTTTCAAGCTCAAGCTTAACCTTATCCTGATATTCCTTATTAGTAACTATATAGATATTGTCCTTATCTATTAATGGTGTTACTCTCTCTACTGTATTTTGTAGAAAGCTTTTGTTATTAATAACTTTAAGAAATTGTTTAGGCCTTTCTGATCTTGATAAAGGATAAAGTCTAGTGCCCTTTCCTCCTGCTAATATTAGCCCGTATATCAATAATTTTCAACTCCATGTAAATACTATGTTATATATTATGCCATTGATTTTTTTTTGTGAAATCCTTCAATATATAAACTTTTATCCCTTCTACTTTAATTTTTTTACAAAAATCTAAAAGTATTTCCATTAATCACCTCATTTAACTTTGTTCTTATTTAACATCAAAATATAATAAAATTTTATATTTAATAATTATTCTACGCAATCAATAATAATATCAACAAACTCCTCATAAGAACTGCACTTTAATACTTTATTAGAATTAATTTTTTCTAATAATAATACAACTAAATTATCAAAAACATCGTGGAAAGCTAATCTATCTTCTCTATTTATAGCAAATAGTATTATAATATTCACCATGTTTTCTCCCCATTTAATAGGCTTTTCAGATAATAAAATAAACATACCAGTTTTTGGAGAATTCATAGTGAAAGAATGTGGTACTGCTATATTTTCAAATGCAGTAGATATATTATTATCTCTTTCTAGAACCTCATTAATAAAGTTATCATTTACATAACTTTTTTTCTTCATTATATCTATCATATATTTTATAGATTCATCTCTATTTGTAAATTCTTTATTTATATAAAATAATTCCTCACTAGAAAACTTAATTAATAATTTCTTTAATCTATTCTTTTTTTTCATAATTTTAATTTTATATATCCGATCATTAATTTCCCTAATGTCTCGCTCACCTAAAAATGGATTTATAAATAAATATTCACAATTAATACTAGTATCAATCTTCATAGTAGAAATCAATAAATCTTCAGATTTATTATCCTCTAACTCTCTATAATCAGTAATTATTTTTTTAATAAGAATTGATTTAAAGAATTGTTTAGATAATGTATCTATAATTTTATCTTTAAAATCATAATATTGAGGTAAAAGTAGAATACAGCTAATTTTATTACGATTTAATTCATAATTCTCTAAATTTCCTCCTATATGAATTGCAATATATGCTATTTCATCTTCATCCAACCTGTACCCAGTAATTTCTCTTATGCAGTTAGCTACTCCAACTGCGCAGTCAAAAACAAGAGGACAAGAGTATTTTATATGTTCAGTTAATGGATTTTTAGTACTACAATTATCTTTAAGACGTAATAATAAATTATAAATATGCATAGTAAATTTTACTATAAAGTCTTTATTTTCAATATCTATGTAATAGTTTTCTACTAAATATGAAAGTAATTGCTTTACTATATCAGTACATTCTTTTCCTACTACATTTTCTATATTTTCATTATTCAATGTTTTGAAATCAATTGTCATTAAATGCCCCATTAACAATACTGTTAACTGCTGTAACTCAATATCACTAAAATTTATATTAAAATGTTTCTCAATTTCTTCAGAAATATCTGTAGATAATTGCCTTTCCCTTACACCATAATTTCTACTATTAATGACTTTAGATTTTAGTACACAGTTTTTATTAATTCTATCTATGCTTATAATTAAATCAAGTATAAGGTTTAACATTGCATAATCATTAATAAAATAATTGTATTTACCGCATTGCTTTACAATAATAGCCCTCAATAATTCTAAATCATACTCAGGAAAGGCCTTTTGAATTATAGATATACTAAATATATTTTTATTAACTTCTTCAAATAATATATTACTTATAAGCTTACGTTTATTTAACTCTCCTCCATCTATAAATATTTTGGAGTTTATTGAATTAACATATAAATCATATTTCTTTAACTTGTTTTTTACTCTTACAATATCTTTTTTTACCGTTTCATAACTAACAAACATCTTTTCACTAATTTCATATAAATCTATACCTCTTTCACTAGAGTCTATAGTTAGTAAGTCCATAATAATGTATTTTACTCTTTCTTCTGGGGTCTCTGGAAATTCTCTTTTTGTTTTCGATAATTGCAACTTGGCTCTCTCTTTATTGATTATATATCCTTTTCTGGAAGACATTATAAGATGCTTTTCAATTTGATTTATTCCAGATATATAGTTCTTAACACTTCTCTCTGAAATGTTACCCTTAATAGATAATTGTTTTGCTGTAATCCAATCATCTTCTGATATTAATATATTAATTAAATCAAAGTATTTTCTATCCATAATTAACCCCTCTTGACTTATTACTCTTATTAATAATTACAACTGAACACAGTATTGATATAATTCCAAAAATACTGTCTATACCTATTTTTTCCTTGAAGAAAAAATATCCTAATACAGTCGCAACTACAAGTTCTATAGAAGATACAATAGCTACATCGCTTGATGACATTTTACTTAATGCAACTGAATAAAAGAAACAAGGCAATACATTACAAATTAATCCAGAAATTACTGCAATAAATAATAAAGATTTATTAGCACTAAAAATTAACACTATATTATTAATATCAATCATTAAAACCCCTGCTAAAGATGCAAATAAAAAAATATAAAACAGAATTGTTATTGTAGAATATTTTTGAGTCAATAATCTAGAAAATATATTGTACATTGAATATCCAATTGCTGCAGCAATCCCCCATGAAAATCCTTCTATAGATAATCTATTACTTTCATTAGTAAGAATTCCAGTTGCAAGTGCACAGCCTACTACTGACATGATAACAGCTATGCACTTATTAATTGTTATATTCTCTTTAAATATTGGTATTGACACAATGGTTACTATTATTGGAGAAGTATATAATAAAACTGCAGCGATAGACATAGATGACTTACTTATAGCCACAGAGTAGCTTATGTTATAAAAGAGAGTACAAAATATTCCAACGAAAAAAAATAGTTTAATATCTTTAAGTTTTATTTTGTAATTTTTAGGATTTATTACTCCAATATAGATGCCAATAAGAATTGTTGATACAACAAATCTTATAACTGTAATCTCAGTTGAATCTAATCCATATTCTGTAAGGACACGTACAAATATGCCAATTGTTCCCCATAAGCTAGCAGCAAATAAAGTGCATATTATCCCAATCGTATTTTTATTGTTCATCCTTCTTCTCCATATTCCAGTACAAATTAGCCTAAATCTTCACCATTAGTACTTATTACTTTCTTATACCAATAATAGCTTGATTTACATATTCGTTTACCAGTACCTCTTCCTAAGTCATCTAAATCTACATAAATACATCCATATCTCTTTTTCATTTCAGCAGATGAGCAGCTAACTATGTCTATTGGTGTCCATAAACAATATCCAATTAAATTAACTCCATCCTTTATAGCTTCTTTCATTTGTTCAATATGCTCTCTTAAATAATCGATTCTATAAAAATCATCTATAGTACCATCTTCCTGAATTACATCTACTGCTCCATATCCATTTTCAGTAACAAATATAGGAACATTGGGATAACGGTCATTATATGTATTCAATGCTGTCCTAAATCCTAGAGGATCTATTTCCCATCCCCATTCTGATTTCTTTAAATATGGATTAATTGATTTATCAGTAGGCTCAAATGAATTTTTAGTTGAATCATTAATTTTAGTATAATAATAACTTGTAGAAAGAAAATCCATTTTATAGTTAGATAATAATTTCTCATCTCCATCTTCAAATATAATATTCAAATTGTTATCTTTAAAATATCTAAATGCATAACCTGGATAACCCCCTCTAACTTGTACATCAGAAAATAAGAATTGCATCTGATTTTTTCTCAAATTAAATAATACATCTTCTGGCTTACAAGTTGCAGGATGTGCTATCTTATCGCTTAACATAGTTCCTACTAAAATATCTTCATTATATTTACATGCTATTTTTTTAGCCATAGCTGATGCTATAAATTGATGATGTACACCTTGATAAACATCTTGTAAATAATTAGAGTTATCTTTTTCAAGTATACCAAGTGAATTAAATGTTAACAAATTTATTTGATTAAACGTTATCCAATACTTAACTTTATTATGGTATCTTTCGAAAAGAGTATTACAATATCTTGAATAAAAATCTACTAGTTTCCTATTCTTCCATCCACCATATTTTAATACTAAATTTATAGGCATTTCATAATGTGATAAAGTCATTACTGGTTCCATACCATACTTTAGTATTTCATCTATTAAGTTATCGTAATATTTTAATCCCTCTTCATTTGCTTCTTCATCATCTCCATTAGGATATATTCTACTCCAATCAAAAGATGTACGAAAACATTTTAATCCCATACCACTCATTAACTTTAAATCTTCTTTATATTTATTAAAAAAATCTATTCCATGTTGCTTAGGATAATACTTATTTTCATCTATCACTAAAGATTCTGAATCATTTCTTATAGTTGCATCTTCTTTACGATCATCTCTATTAATTATATCTTTATATGCATGAAAATCAGCTATAGATAATCCTTTTCCACCAATTCCAAATCCTCCATCAGCTTGATTAGCTGCAATTGCTCCCCCCCATAAAAACTCTTTTGGGAAACTTTCTTTAATTTTTTTTCCTATTGATTTATTCACGATTTTCCTCCAAGTTCTTAATTCTTGCATCTATATTTTCTGAAATACTACAAATTTTTCTTGCTAAATTTAATTCAGTGCATATTGTCATAAGCGTATCCTGAGCATGAGTAAATAAAATTGAATACTCAAAATATTCTCCCGATGCTTCTGATTGTATTACTTCTGTTTGATATTTATGTGCTTCATGTATTTTAGATTGTGCATATTTTAATTTAATCTTTGCTTCTTCAAAATTTAATGCTGTTACACTATCAAAGGCCTGCATAATTAGATTTCTAGCATCTCCTGCATTTATTACCATTTCCATTGCTATTCTAGCTGTTTTCTCTTTTATATCTTCTTCTATATTATTTACTATATTTTCATTCATTTTACTTTTCACCTACTAATTTAAAATTTTATTCTTCTTCAAGTTCAATCTTCACTTGTTGTTTATCGTATATTTTAAAGAATGGAAAATATATAATCCAAGCAACAGCAAAGTTGATTAGCGCTAAAAAAATCCCACTTAAACTTTGATTAACAAACCATGCACTTATACCAATAGGACAATACCACATTCCAAATACTTCTGCTGGCATAGCTACAAGTCCAGATACTAATGCAAAGTAAGTTATTGTTGGTAAAACTATTGCTGTAATCCACATAGGAATCATTAATGTTGGATTCCATGCAACTGCCCCAAATACTATTGGTTCATTGATATTTAAAATACTAGGAACTATTGTTGCTTTACCCAGAGATTTTAACCTTTTTGATGTGGCAAACATAAGCATTATAGCTAATGGAAGTGTAGCACCTCTTCCCCCTAGACTTAGCCAAGCAGTTGTAGCTTCTGCTGTAAATGGTTGTGTTGCAGTAAATCCTGCTTCAATTGCCTCAACATTTTGCGTTATTGCAACTAATGTTATAGGGTTTAATATTGGTTGGAATACCCATCCACTTATTCCCATAGAATATAAAACTGTTGGTATTAAATAAAGTAGAACCATTCCTATCCATGATTGTGCAATATTATTTAATGGTGAAAATACATTAACTATAAATGAATACATATCAAATTTACATTGTAACACCACGAACCATCCAATTAATACTACCGTTGCAATTGGTAACATCGAATCAAACCATTCCTTTACGAAATCAGGTATTACACTCTCCTCTTTAAAGAATGTAAATTTACTATATAAATTCATAATAAATGCTGTAAATAATCCTGCCACTATAGCAACAAACATACCACCTGCACCGAAATTGGAAAATTGATATAAATGCCCACTTTCTGTTACTTGTGGATTTACTAAAATCATAAATAAAGCAATCCCTGTAAATCCAGCTATTAATTTCATTTTATTATTCTTTTTTAACTCTAAAACATAGTATGGAATTAAAAAAACAATAAAAATTGAAATTAATCCAAAAGTATAATTTCTTATATCTACCAAATCAGGTAATGAAGTAATAAAATTCCTAACAACATTGTAAATTGTAATTAAAGATCCAACTAATACCATAGGTAAAGTTTTAATAACTGACTTTTGTAATGCTGAGAGCCAAACATTTGCTGTTAACCTTTCCATTTTAGGCGCAACTTTTTCGCTCATCCAATTCATAAACTTCTCCATAATAATCCCCCTAATATACTTATTGTAATAATGTTAATGCTTCTTTAAGTACGCTTTCTCCATCTAAAGTAGAATAATATTTTCTATCAATAATCATCGCCTTTACTCCAAGCCCTTCAACTTCACTTTGTATATCTTCAAATTTATGCTTTAAATGTGGTCCAATAAGAAGTACACCTACCCCATCTATATTTTCCATTATTTCTGTATCACTTACAGCTCTTATTTCCATTTCTAGATTCATCTTTTTAGCTGCTTTCCTCATTTTTTGAGCAATAAATCCACTAGAAGCTCCTGCTCCACAAGCTAATAATATTTTCTTCATATTTCTTCCCCCTTAAAAATTAAAATATCTTTTACACTTATTACTATAATTAATTAGAAATATTAAAACAAATATATAATTGCTTGCTAATAGTGCAAAAAAATACCTTCCACTTTTTGTTATGATTATAAAAAACCATTAGTTAATCCTGAATTCAAAATTAACTAATGGTTTAATCTATTATTTAAAGTTATATATTTTTCTATTAATACTTTATAGCACTTTTATTTCTATAAAATAAAAACTGTGTAAAAATTTAGGTATGCGCAATTTTTATTTTAATTATCGATTAAATTTTAGATAAATACACCCCTCCTTTATTAATTGAACAATAAAGATTAAATTTTTATCGTTTACTATTTTAGAGTCTGATGGTAGATTACTTTCAAAGTTTATCTTCATTTCTTGTTTAGTATTTAACTTAATTACTTCATCTGCTTTACATAATATCATATCGTCTTTATAATTATAATTTTACTTTATCATTAATGCAATAGTATCTAATTTAACAGGAGTATCCAATACTCTTTTAGCATTAAAGCTAACACTTATCTTATTAGTATCTAATTCTAAGTTTTCAAGTTTTATTTCTATTGAATCAATATATTTAGCTTCTTCTGTAGCTAACTGAAGTTCTTTTATTATCTGATAACTAGTTGTAAAATTAAATTGAAGTAAATAAAAATCCATAGTGATTTTTCGTGTTAAAATTGAATTTGCAGAAACAATTTACTAAAGGAAATCACTATGGACACTAAAAAGAATATCATAAATACAAAGAAAAATAAACACTTAAGTTTACAAGAAAGATGTTTTATCGAAATTAGATTAAAAGAAGGTTGGAGTGCTTATAAAATTT
>JAHAIU010000122.1 GCA_018372555.1 Clostridium sp. | reverse complement strand
TTTTTAATTTTTTCATTCCTTCATTCTTTCATTCTTACACTTACTTCTCCAGAAGATAATTCCTTTACACTTCCATCTTCTAATTGAACTTTTAATCTGCATAAATCATCGATTTCTAAGACCTTAGCTTTTACACTACCTTTATTAGATTCTATATTAACTTCTCTATTTATTAGAATGGATCTTCTTTTATATTCATCTATAAATTTCTTTTGATCTATTGAGTTATAATAACTAAAAAAGTTCTGTATTATTTCTGCTATAAATAAACTTCTAATATCCTTAGGCAAATTATCATCTTCATTAAATACTGAAGTTGCAATATTTTTAATATCTTCATGGAAGCCTTCATTAGGAGATTTCAAATTAACACCTATTCCTAGCACAACATATTGTATTAATCCACTTTCAAAATCTAATGCAGCCTCTGTAAGTATTCCAGAAACCTTTTTATCATCTAAGTAAATATCATTTACCCATTTTATTTTAGCTTCTTTATTAGAAATACTCTCTATAGCTTCAGCCACTGCAACTGCTGCTGATGTAGTAATAAGATAAGAATCTTGAGCCATTAGTCTAGGTCTTAATAAAATACTCATATATATTCCAGTATTCTTAGGAGAATGAAATTTTCTACCAAATCTACCTTTTCCCTTAGTTTGCTCTTCAGAAATAACTATATATCCTTCTTCTTTCCCCTCCAAAGCTAATTCTTTAACCTTATCATTAGTTGATCCTATAGTTTTATAAACCTTTATCTTAAAATCATTAATACTTTTTATATACTTACCAACGCTTTGAGCTGATAAAATATCAGTATCCTCTGATAAACTATAACCCTTATTAGTACCTGCCGAAATATTATATCCTTCACTTTGAAGAGATTTTATAGATTTCCAAATGGCATTTCTACTAACATCTAGTTCCTTTGCTAATTCAGCTCCTGATATATACCTTCCTCTATTCTTTTCTAAAAATTCTAATGTTTTATCCTTTATACTCATAAATCCACCTTATTATTTCCTAAATCAATATCCTCTATTATATCACAAGAATTGTCATAAAATGCGCAGGAGTTTTCAACATATTATGCTTGTTCGATCTCGCAAGCTCCAAGTCGTCTTACGCACAATATGTTAAAAACTTCTTGAATAATTTAAACCTATAGATTCAAGGCTACCGAAGGAAGAAATTCAGACGAGCTAAATTTCAATAAAAAGTGTAATAGCCTAAAATATTTTAAATGCTAAATTACTAGCAGTCAATTTATCTTTCCGGTTATATTCGCATTTTAAAACTAAATAAAAAGGAGCTGTCCTAAGACAGCCCCAATAAAAGTGGGAAATTATTAGTTAGCTAATTTGTAATTGCATAGATATAATCATCTATATATTCACCAATTCTATCCTTTAGTAAATCCAAAGCTAGTGGCTTTAGTTTACCTTCTCTTATTTTCTTATATTGATTATGCATATATTGACTTATCACTGAGATAGGTATTTCTTTTTCACCTAGGTTTGAAATTAACTTTTCTAATGCAAAATTAACATCTTCCTTAGGCATATAATATCTAGCTCTATCTGATAAGCTATATTTTCTTTCAACTTTTACATCAATGCTACTTCCTGAGTAATGATGAATCCAATCCTTAGGTTCCTTTATCATTGAAAAGTCTAAAATATCTATAAAGTTTGATAACTCTATATTAGAGTCATACTTATATATTTCATTTTCAATATGATTTAATGCAAATGCACCTTCTCTAAATCCAAAGGTAAGTGCTGGTCCAACCTTTAGGATTATAAATCCATCTTCAACCATTTCCTTTAAAGATTCAGGTCTTTGATAATCAGTGGAATGAGCTTCAAAAACTATATTATTATAATCCTTTAAGGATTCTTTTAGTTCCTTTGCCTTATCTCTATTATATTCCCAAATATAATCACTGCTAAATTCTACCCCTGGTTGTACTACTACACCTAAAACATAATCATTAAAGACTTCTTCTAATCCATAATTCTTAAAAGTTTCCTTAAAAGTCTCTACCGTTGTTTTAAAGTTCTTAACACTAGTAAGTACTGGTCCACTTTCCTCTTCTTCTACTTGAGCTCCACCAGGTATTGGAACTTCACTTCCTATAATATAAACTGGATGAATTGCATCCTTATTTTTCTCTTTTAATTTTTCATATGCATTCTCACATGCTAGGCAAAGCTTTCCTGCTCTTTCTGCTATTATTTCATCGCCAAAAACATTCTTTTCTAGATCACCTAACAAAGGCATACTTGTATCTATATGAATTTTAGTAAATCCAGCTAAAACATATTCTTCTATTAATACTTTTGCATTTTCCATAGCTTTATCAGCATCGATATTGGTCCAAGTTAATGGTCCTAAGTGGTCTCCACCTAAAATAATTCTTTCTCTTGGAAATCCTACTTTATCAGCTATTTTGTAAATATAATTTACATAGTCAACAGGTTTCATTCCTGTATAACCACCAAATTGATCTACTTGATTTGCAGTAGCCTCGACAAGCAATGGAATATCCTTATCTATAAGTCTTTCCATAGCCGCTTCTATTACATATTGATTAGAGCAACATACAGAAAATATTCCAGCCTTTTCACCTTTTTTATATCTAGCTACTATTTCTTTTATTGAATGCATATAACCTCTCCTCTATATATTATTTAAGCTTTCCCATTACTTCCACATACCATAATCTTATGAGCAACTATTTTCTTCATAGCATCTTTTCCTGGTTGCATATATTTTCTAGGGTCATTTGCTGTTGGATTTTCTATAAAGTATTTCTTTACAGCATCTGAAAATGGTATTTTTAAATCTGTTGCAACATTAACCTTGCATATACCAAGAGAAATAGCTTTTTTAACAAGTTCATCAGGAATATCTGAAGCTCCATGTAAAACTAAAGGTACATCTACCATATCTCTTATTTCCTTTAATCTATCAAAATCTAACTTAGCTACACCCTTATAAAGCCCATGAGCTGTTCCTATTGCAACTGCTAAAGAATCAATACCTGTTTTTTCAACAAATTCCTTTGCTTGTTTTGGATTAGTGTATTTAGTGTCCTTTTCATCAACAATTAGATCGTCCTCTTGTCCACCTAATCTTCCAAGCTCTGCTTCTACTGTAGTATCATACTTATGAGCAAATTCAACTACTTGTTTAACTGTAGCTATATTATCTTCATAAGCTTTATGTGAAGCATCAATCATAGCTGATCTAAAACCTAACTTTATATATTCTTCTATTTCATCAACTTCTTCATAATGATCTAAATGAATTGCAATTGGAATATCATATTTGCCTGCTGCTGCATCTGCCATAGATACAATAAATTCCCCACCAGCATAGTTAATTGTTGATGGTGTACCCGCTAAAATAACTGGTGATTTTAGTTCTGCTGCTGTTTCAACAACTACTTGTAATGTCTCTAAATTGTGTATATTAAATGCTGGTACAGCATACCCTTCCCTTTGTGCTTTGTTTAACATTTCTCTTGTTGATACTATCTTCATAATTCTCTTCAACTCCTACTTATTATTTTTTAATTCCGTCTTCATCTTCAAAGTCATTTTTTATTGAAAAACTTTTTATTACACTTGATTAATTTTTTATTATGCATTCTTAATTTTTAATTGTGCTATAGTACCTTCATATATAATCTACATAAAGATACTTTAATTAGCATTAATAAATTTATATTTAAAATTAATAACTATTTTTCATACTTATGTATAACTACACCTTTTACTACTCTATTAACAGTTCCATCTGGTCTTGGATTGTCAGGAGAAATTCCTAATTTTAATGAAGAAAAGAATCCAAACATTTGACCAAATAACATATAGTTAAACACAGTAAATACTTCTGGTACTTCTTCCCCATCTATAGTTATATATTTATCACAATGGTTGCATAACTCCTTATCATTTGAATAACTTATCACAGCTAATTTATGACTTCCATTGTCTCCATTTATTTCTTTAATTAAATCCATATCATAAAGATTTGTATATTCATTAGTAGAATTCATACATATAACTAAAGTATCATCATTAATAATTGATTTAGGTCCATGTCTAAAACCAAGTATAGATTCATAAACAGTTACTACCTTACCACTTGTTAATTCTAAGTTTTTAAGAGCCATTTCTTGTGCAAGACCTTTTAATATTCCTGAACCTAAGTAAACTACTCTTTCAGAACTTAAATCTACTAATTCCTTAACATCTCTCCAGTTATGATCTAATATGAACTCTCCTTGCTTTACTACTATATCCAGATATTTTTTATTAGCTTCTAAATTCTTGATATCAAATAGTAGTAATGATGCTAAAAGCATACAACTAAAAGAACTTGTCATAGCAAAACTCTTATCATTAGAAGCTTCAGGCATTAATAAACAAAGACTATTATCATTTCCTTTGCTCTTCTTTGCTAGTTCACCATCTCCATTACAAGTAACAATTATTTGAGCTATATCATTAACATTTTCTTGAAAAATATTATATGCTCCTATACTTTCAGGACTATTCCCTGATCTTGCATAAGATACTAAAATAGTAGGTACATCTTCTTCAATAAATTCTGAAGGATTTGATACTAAATCAGTTGTTGCTATAGCCTCTACTCTTAAATTAAGTTTCTTTGCTAAATGCAGATAAATTGTATCTCCAATATAATCTGATGTTCCTGCACCCGTTAATATTATTCTAGTGTTGCTTTTCATGTTCTTACTTAAGAAGCTCTCTATTGAAGACTTATTATCTTCTATTATTTTGTATGTTTCTAACCAAAGCTTAGGTTGCTGTCTAATTTCAGTAGCAGTAAAAATTCCACCTAGCCCTTTTATATTATCTATATCCATTCCGAATATCATTTGCTACCTCCTCCACTTGTAATGTTGTCATTACCAGTTGTTTTAAAAATTTTTTTCTTTTTTTAATTGTTATTTAATCTAACCCTATACTTAAACTTATCGCCTCTTGCTACACTTACTGTATATTCAATAACTTCACCTTTCTCATAAGTAAATCTCTCGATTTTTAAACTTGGAGAGCCTTCTTTAATATCCAAATAAACACTTTCTATTTTATTAGTTAAAATAGGTCTAAAATATTCCTCTGCAGAAGATATTCTTACATTATATTCTTTTGCTAAAATATCATAAAGAGGATTATTTTCTAACTTTTCTCTAGTTATTCCCTTAAATCTTTCATAAGGAATATACGTAGTTTCATACATCATATGAATTCCGTCTGCTTTTCTTATTCTAGATATCTTATATAGCAAGTCTTCATTTCCTATTTTAAACATACCGCGTATATGTTCTCCAGCTTGAACCACTTCAAATCCAGTTACTTCAGAGCTTGGTTCTTTTCCTAACTTTTTCATTTCTTCTGTAAAAGAATAAAATGCGCTTAAATCTTGATTCATTCTCTTTGGAGATACAAAAGTTCCCTTTCCATGGATCTTATATATATATCCTTCCTTTTCAAGTTCATCCATCGCCTGCCTAACGGTAGTTCTACTTACATCATAAACCTCACATATTTCTCTCTCAGATGGTATTTGAGCATCCTCTTCTAATTTATTTTCTATCTTATCAATTAGAATATTCATTAATTGTAAGTATAATGGCGTTCTCGAATTTTTATCTATAAAACTCATTTCTTTTCACCTCATTATTCTATAACACTATTATACCATAAAATCCTTTTAATAAAAGAACACTAATTTTTACATAAGTGTAAATTACACACCCTCTAATAACCTTTTAACCCATAACTAAACATAATATGCTAATCCTATTTATAGTAACTTTAAATAAATCACAAGGTTATATATCTTGTGAATCAGTCAAGGATGTCATACCCAGTACTACCTCCCCAGGCAGCAATTACTCCCCCTTGTATAAAGTCATTTCATATAATTTAAAATTTCCCTATAAATTATATTAAAATAAATAAATCTTACATACTAAAAATATCTTTTTTGTATAATGGAAACCTTATGTATCACCATAATAGATTTTTCTAATTTGAAAAATCTAACTTCAATAGTATCTAGAACTACTATTCCCATTAAGCTTTGCTATACTGGATTATTAGCTAACTTGCTATTATCTATCACTATTAAGTTGGCACCTAAATGATTTATTCAAGTAACCTACGATTCTTCGCTAATTATTGGTTCTCAACTTGTTAATAGTATAGTTAGATTAAAATATCTCTATAAACTATAAATAATCTCAAGTGGTAATTACCACTATAGTTTTATTCTAAATCTTCTACTTAAAAGTGTCAATTATTTTTTCTAATTTTCCACCAATTTTCACTCCTTTATTTTCGACAATATGATTTTGTAAACTCTCCCCATCTTATAGAAAGTACCACATAATGGATGAATAGGTGTATAAAATAAATATATAAACTTATAATAATGTTACTACCAGTTTAGATGCTAATATCCCTGCAATTAAGAATATAATAGGTACTACGACAATTATTTCTAAGACCACTTTTGAATACTTCATTTAATGTAACAATTGTAGTATTAATAATAGATACAAGTATGAAACTATAATTTTGTACTATAAAGAATCAATAAAGGAGCCACCCTTAGGATAGCCCCTTAATTCTCAAGGTTAATTTATTTCAAAATCTCTTTTGCATTATCAGGAACAACATTTCCAGCTAAAGAGTAAGCTAATAATACTGAACCATTCCATGGATCTAATGCAGGTTCTTGTAAACTGCACTTTAATCCTGATTCATTAATCATTTCTTGTAGTGGTTCTAATACATGTTTACCTGATTTAAATACTCCACCAGTATATGAAACTACAAATTCATCAGTAAAATTTAACATCTTAGAAATAGCTTGAATATGGCTGAATAACTCTGCCGCTGCTTCTCTAAAGATATTTTTACATACAGGACAACCAGCTTCTGCTGCTAAATAACATACAGTTGAGAACTTAGCTAATTCTGTTCTGTTAAATTGTAATCTATTAAATGCTATATCAACAATTTCATATTGATAAGTAATATTATATTCTTTTTCTAGGATATCAAGTAAAGCTGTCTTTTCTTTTCTCCCATCCTTTTGCTTAGTGTACTCATTGATAGTTTTTAATCCTATCCAATATGCACCACCATCATCACCTATTCCAGGTCCAAATCCACCGCATCTAGCAAGTTTACCTTCTGCATTTCTTCCATAAGCTATACTTCCAGTACCTGCTACTATGTTAACTCCTGGCTTACAAGCAGTTCCTCCTGCCCAGCCATTAACTGAGTCATTATCTATTGAGTAAGGTGTCACCATAACTTCTTTTATAGCAGCATCTATTTTTTTCATATCTTCAAGGCTTTCACCATATCCTGGTACCCCTATAAAAGTATACGCTATATCTTTTACAGATATTTTAGCTTCCTCACAAACCTTTAAAATGTTTTCATTTAATTGCTTTTGAATCCCTTCCACTCCTACTTGATGGATATGAATAGTAGAACCTTCAATATCAGCTACTTTATTAAGCTTTTCATCTACTAATAAGTATCTTGTTTTAGTTCCACCACCGTCAATTCCTAAATAAAACATACTTCTTATTCCCCCTACATACTCTTGAAATTTTTATTATTGGATATTTTATATTATTATTTTCATTACTGTAAATAAATTATGTATATGCAGTGTAATAAAAATTCTACTTTTTATAAAATTTCTATAAAGCAAGTTGCATAATAAAAATATTTAAGTTACATTATTTTCTTAATCACTTATATAAAAATTAAACAATATATAAAAATCCACAATATAATTATATAATCATTGATTAAGTTTTCCAATATAATATATTGCTAAAATCGGATTTTTCTGAAATTTCTCTATTTTTTATTATTTTACCACTTAATTTGCATTTAATTCTAACTATCATAGAAGAAGCGTAATTATTGTAATTCTCAATTTTTTTGCAAATCTATACCTATTAAATACTATAATCTTATCTTATTCCATTAATATCATTATTTATATTCTAAAAGATAATTAAAATGATATTTATAATTTCTCACAAAAATAATCTGCTTAGATTTAATAATAAAACCGGCTCTATTCCCTTACTTGATCCGT
>JAHAIU010000121.1 GCA_018372555.1 Clostridium sp. | reverse complement strand
AATTAATTTTAGTAATTCTGTAAGAATTACATCAATAATTCTTCATTTTCAATTCTTAATTTAGGATGTTTTTGCGACAGCCCATTTTTTCTTATTATAAATTTTTGCTTCCGATTTCAACTAAGTTTTCAGTTAAAGTTTCGCCTTGCTCTTCTCTTAATAGCTTTTTATCATACATTTTAACAAATGGATAGTAAATAACTACAGATATTAAGATACAAATTATATTTAATACTGCTGCCTTCCAATCTCCACCTGTTGCCATATAAGCTCCTATAGGCCCTGGTAATGTCCAAGGTGCTGTAAATATAACCTTTGATACTAATCCTAAAGACGTAGCAAACCAGGCTAAGGTTCCAGTTACTAATGGAGTAATTATAAATGGAATAATTAATGTTGGATTTAAAACTACTGGAGCACCAAATATAATCGGTTCATTAATATTAAAGATTGCTGGCACTAAAGCAACTCTTCCTAATTGCTTACCATAACTTGATTTAGCAGATAATACTAAAGCTATAATTAAACCTATAGTACATCCTGATCCCCCAATCCAAATAAACCATTGGAAGAAAGGTTCTGCTGCTATTGCAGGTAAAGCCTTTCCTGCATCAAAAGCTACTTGGTTTTGATCTAATAAAACTAACCATAATGGCCTAGCTATAGATCCTACTATTGATACTCCATGAATACCAAAAGACCAGAAGAAGGTAACTAAAATTATTAGTATCCAAACACTTGGTAATGTATCAGATGCTGATACTAAAGGAGTAACTAATTTACCTACAAATCCATGCCAGTCAAATTTTGCATAATATGTTATTGAGCCTACTAATAAAACTATAATTGCGGCTGGTGTTAAAGCTTCAAAACTTCTTGCAACAGATGCTGGAACTTGTTCAGGCATTGAAATCTTAAATCCACTCTTATTAGTTAATCTAAAGATTTCAACTGCTAGTATTGATAATAAAATACCAACAAACATTCCGCCTCCACCCATGTTAGCCATAGGCATTTGGAATCCTTGAGGTACTCCTTCATACCACTTTAATAAATCTGGATTTCCATTAATAATTTCCATTAATTCAGGAGCTAAAGCACCTACACTCTTAGGAACAAGAGTTAAGAAAAATGCTGCTGCTGATAATGTTCCTCCTGTAACTCCATCTAGCTTATAGGATCTGGCTAAGCTATAGCCAATTCCCCAACAAGCATAAATAGTCATAATATACATTGTCATTCTGTATGGTAAAACTATAGTATTTGCATTAGCCTTTAAAGTTTTGTAAATCTCCCAAGTATCTGGTACTGGTGGATTTGCAATAATTAAGAAAATTGATCCAACAATAATTAATGGTAATGTAGCTATAATACCGTCACGCACAGCACGTAAATGACGTTGCTCTGCAAGCTTTGCCATAGGTGTAGATAATTTTTTGTCTAAAAAATCAGCAAAACTGTTCATAAATTTAAGATCCCCCTTTTAATAATATTAATAAAATAAATTGTTATTATATTGAAACTTACATAGGCTTATTAGCTTTCTGCAAGCTCTTTAACTTGTTTAAATAGCTTTGGTCCTCCTAATGGACTATATGCTCTAGGCTCAATTAATGCACATGGTACATTAGCTTCATCTGCATATGCCTTTAAATAATCGAATCGATGTCTAACTTGTGGTGCTACCATTGCAACATCATAGCCTTCTCTAATTTCTTCTTCAAACTCCTGAGTGCTTACAGCCTTAACCTCAATTTCTACTCCTTGCTTTTCAGCTTCTTTCTTTAAAGCATTTACAGCTATAGCACTAGACATTCCTTGAGAACAAACAAATAATACCTTCATAATTAATACCTCCAAAATATAATATAATTTTATAAAAACGTTTACTTAATGATTAAATAAAAAAATTTAAATATCTCCATAAATAGGATATAATACCAAATGAAATTCCAAAAAATAAATAGCTTAACCAAAAGCCTTTACATTTCCCCTTTTTACTTTCAATAAAATATCTAGAATATGCTATTGCAAAGCTAGTAATAAAAGTATTTCCTATCATAATACTAAAATTAGAGCTTACTCCGAATAAACTTAAGAACCATGGAAAAATAATACTTCCACCTATTGCTCCAAATAAAATTACTAAAGCACTTTTATATCCAAAGGTTGGTATATCATAATCAGTCCTTTTTGCTTGTAACTCAGTTACTGAAAAAACTTTTTTCATAATCTCTAACACCTCCTTTATTTAATTTTATTATCTTTCGGCAAGCTTCTTATGGAGCTTTATAATATGTTCTATCAAAGTTTTTGCTTCAATAGCTGTCATTAAGTGATCTTGAGCATGTACAAAAAGCACTGATACTTCAGTTTCCTCTCCCCTTGCTTCTGCTTGAATTATATCTGTTTGTATCTTATGAGCTTCTTTTAAACACTCATCTGCCTCTTTTAATAATTCCTGAGCCTTCTCAAAATCTTCATTTTCTGCTGCTTCTAAAGCTTCATAAGCTAATCCCTTTGCAGTTCCACCTTGGCTTATTATCTCAAATATTATTACTTCCATATTCTCTACCATAGTTTTACCTCCCATATTTCTATAACCCTTCATTTAAAATACTCTTTATATTATATTAACATTTATTGTATTCTATTTCAATATTTGTAAGATATTTTGAAATTTCATTTTAAAAACCCTCTTTTTTTATTATTCCCATATTATTACCAGTGTTATTTTGTAAGGTTCAATATAAAACTTATCCAATATGTAAGATATTAATACTTTGTTAATTATAGAACACAGTCTATTAAACTCTAATATTAAAATCTATAAATAGAAGCTAATAAATTTTAGTATTAGCTTTTATAAAGTAAATCTCACTAAATCCTAATACTAAACATCATAATTTATAATGCTATTAATTTTTAACATTAGAATTTAAAGGGTTTTTAAAATTTAATATTAGAAATCCTATTTCGAGGGTTATTAAAACTTAATATTAAAACTTAATATTAAAAATCATAAAAGAAATATTATTAAAGCTTATTATTAAATTCATAGAATAAAGATTATAGATATTAAATTAAAATCAAGGTATATTAATCTATTCTATAAAAATCTAACTAGTTTTATCTTTCTATTTATTAACTTGATGACTTATAGTAATCTATACAAAATAAAAAATAAGTATCTCATTCTCCTCCTCAATCATAATTTAAGTAGTTTAATGTGATACTTACTTTTCGTAATAATTTCCATTTTACTTATTTTATCTATTTTATATTACTCATCTTCTCTATATTCTAGAATATCCCCAGGCTGACAATCTAATGCCTTACAAATAGCTTCTAAAGTAGAAAATCTAACTGCCTTTGCTTTTCCATTTTTCAATATAGAAAGATTAGCCATTGTAATACCAACTCTTTCAGAAAGTTCTGTTACACTCATTTTTCTCTTTGCCAACATTACGTCAACATTAACTATAATTGCCATATCACTTCACCTCAAATTGTTAAATCATTTTCTGATTTTATATCAATAGCCTCTTGTAGAAGCTTTTGGAGAAGGGCAGCAAAGACTGAAATAACAAAAGATGCAAAGATAAATACTATTACAATTAATATCATTCCTGGAGCATCATCTATTTCTGCTATAATGTATAAAAATGGTGATAATAATACATAAATAGAACTAATTGATATTGCACTGATTTTTATATTCTTTAATGCCTTTACAGATATTTCAGAAAAAGCCTTACCTTTATCTATGTAAGTTAAAAGCTTAAAAGCCTGATATAGTATTGCAAAAAATGCTACAGCAGTTCCATATAGCCCTATTAAAATTGGATACTTTAAATAATCTATCCAAGGATATTGCCCTATTGATTCCTTAGTAATCCAAGGTAAGCCAACTATACATAATGCAACAATTGGACTACCTATTAGAAATAAAGCTATCTTTAAAAATAGCGTTGATCCTTTTTTCATAATATGCACCTCTTAAATTTATTATATTTTTAATTTTAGCATAGTTTTTA
Organism: Clostridium sp.; assembly: GCA_018372555.1. GTDB lineage: Bacteria > Bacillota > Clostridia > Clostridiales > Clostridiaceae > Clostridium. The sequence goes on along the minus strand of JAHAIU010000121.1, from coordinate 4,308 downwards.
TCGTTTAAAAATAAATAATTATTGACCTATGTAATTTCCAATTTTATAAATATAGATGATTTATTTAAATTATTTTAACTTCTAATTAAAAATTGATAGCATAATCTTTTCTTTAATAGAAATAAAAGAAGCTATAGATGTAAATAAATATATTAATTAATTTATCTACTATCTATAGCTCCTTGTTCATTTTAGAGTAATCAAATGTTATTTATAATTTTTTCCTTTACTAATTTTATTTACTCTCTTCCATTTTATTAGACTTTTTTACTATAATTGATTTTCCTATATATATCATAAGGAGTGATGCAACAACTAATAATACTGAATTATTTAAAGCACTACCTGTTTGAGGTAACTTATCTGAATTGTTGTTATCCTGTGGATTATTTGTGCCATTATCCCCTTCATTTCCACTATTGTTTCCATTATCATTACCATTTTCATTTCCGTTATTACCATTATTGCCATTTCCATTGCCATTATTGTTGTTATTATCTTCATCATTTTCTATTATATTAACTTTTATTACCTTAGTAGTATTACCACCATTACTATCAGAAACACTATACTTAACTAAATATTCTCCAACTTTGCTAGTATCTACAGTATTTTCTACAACTTCTATAGATTCTGTTAAATCTCCATCTTCTTCATCATAAGCTGTTACATCTTTTAATGGATCAAAGCTTTCATTTAATTTCAATGTCTTATCATTTGCAGTTATAGTAGGAAGCTCATTGATAGTTGATGCTGATACATATATTCTATATTTTTCTACTTCAGACTTGAATTCACTAGATTCTTTATCTACTATTGCAAATAACTCTTCTAATGTATATTTACCTTCTCTTACATAGCTATTTCCTGTTAACTTGTCTATAAAATTAGTACTTAAATATTGGAACTTATCTGGATACATATCTCTAATTGTATATAACATAGCATAACCTGTTTTAACTGCGTTAAAGCTATCCCTATCTGTTACATATACTTGAACTCCACCACAAACTTGATTTTTTCCTGTTGGATAATTAGCAGTATCTGATGCTGAATATTTTGAGAACTGTGGTGTAAATGAAGCTGCTCTAAATTTTACTCCTGGTAAATTTAAAGAATTTAACTCATTTGCTAAATCTATAGGATTTATCCATGGTGCTCCTATTAATTCAAATGGTCTTGTTGTTCCTCTTCCTTCTGATACATTTGTACCTTCAAAGACACAAGTTCCTGTATATACTATTGCTGTATCTAAAGTTGGCATATTTGGTGAAGGCATTACCCATGTATCTAAGCCTGTTTCATCATAATACATGTCTTGTGACCATCCACTCATTTTAACTATTTTTAAATCACAATTAATATCAAACTTATCATTAATATATTGTGCATATTCTCCAACAGTCAATCCATATCTTTGAACTATAGGATACATTCCTACAAAGGAACTAAACTCAGGATCAAGCAAGTTTCCTTGAACTTCACTTGATATAGGATTAGGTCTATCAAATACAACAAATGTTTTATTATTTTCTGCACATGCTTCCATTGCATAAGCTAAAGTATTTATATATGTGTAGAATCTAGCTCCTACATCTTGCATATCATACGCTAGTATATCAACATTTTCCAACATTTCTGGAGTTGGTTTCTTAGTTGATCCATATAAACTATGAACTGGAAGTCCAGTGATATTATCTACTTCATTACCAATATTATCTCCAGCTTGTGCATATCCTCTAATTCCATGTTCTGCTGCAAATAAAGTTGTTAAATTAGTTTTTTCATATAACACATCTATAGAGCTCTTAAAATTACTATCCATACCAGATGGATTTGTTATTAGCCCTACTCTCTTATCTTTAAATATCTCTAAATTTTCTTCTATATTATCTATACCAAGTTTAATATTACTAATATTTTCCTCATTATTATTTGATTCTTGATAAATATAATACTTTTCTGTTTTCGCCTTAAAGTCATTAGATTCTTTATCTACTATTGCAAATAATTCTTCTAATGTATATTTACCTTCTCTTACATAACTATTACCTGTTAATTTATCTATAAAATTAGTGCTTAAATATTGGAATTTATCTGGATACATATCTCTAATTGTATATAGCATTGCATATCCAGTTTTAACAGCATTAAATTCATCTCTGTTAGTTACATATACTTGAACACCACCACAAACTTGATTTTTACCAGTTGGATAGTTAACAGTATCTGATGCTGAATATTTTGAAAATGATGGTGTAAATGATGCTGGTCTAAACTTTACACCTGGTAATCCTAAAGAATTTAATTTATTACTAAGCTCCATAGGTTCAATCCAAGGAGCACCAATTAATTCAAAAGGTCTAGTAGTTCCTCTACCTTCTGATACATTTGTTCCTTCAAAAACACAAGTACCAGTATAAACTATTGAAGTAGTTAGTGTAGGCATATTAGGAGATGGCATCACCCAGGTATTTAATCCTGTTTCGTCATAATACATATCACGAGTCCATCCTTCCATTTCAACAACTTCTAGCTTACAATTTATATTAAATTCTTCATTTATAAATTTAGCATATTCACCTACTGTCATCCCATATCTTTGAACTATAGGATACATACCAACAAAAGAACTAAATTCAGTATTAAGTAAATTACCTTGTACATCTCCCCCTATTGGATTAGGTCTGTCAAATACAACAAATGTCTTATCATTTTCTGCACATGCTTCCATCGCATAAGCTAAAGTATTTATATATGTGTAAAATCTAGCTCCAACATCTTGCATGTCATAAGCTAGTACATCAACATTTTCAAGCATTTCTGGAGTTGGTTTTTTAGTTGATCCATAAAGACTATGAACTGGAAGTCCAGTAACTTCATCAACTTCATTTCCAATATTATCTCCAGCTTGTGCATTACCTCTAATTCCATGTTCTGCTGCAAATAATGTTGTTAAATTAGTTTTTTCATATAATACATCTATAGAACTTTTAAAATTACTATCCATACCTGATGGATTTGTTATTAGTCCTACTCTTTTCCCTTCAAAAATAGTTAAATTTTTATCTAAATTGTCTATACCTAATTTTACTTGTGCATTGCTACTTGCACTTACAGTCTTTATATCTTTAGCCTGAAAAAATATTGAAGAAATCAAAAATCCACATGTAATTATCCCTATCTTTCTTTTTAACTTTAAATTCATATTTTACCCCCCTATAGTAATAATATTTCATTAATAAGAATAATATTTTTTAATTTAAAAGTTTAAACTTAGTATATACAAACTTATCTTACACTTTTTAATGACTTAGGTTACATTTTAACAACGACAATTGATATATATTGGTAACTTTTACTTTTGTTTTTCCTCCCTTCACCTATAAATATTTAAGTTTAATACACACTAATATTATTTATGCAAATACGATTACGTTTACACAAGTATTGTATCATATTAGAAATTCCATTTCAATACACCATCTAATTTATGTTATTTTGTTTCACACATTGACTAGTTTTTATTATATCATTATTTTATTAATGTCATATAAATAATCTATATTATTAATAATTCTAATAATAAAAAAACTATATAAAATCATAATTAATTTAATAATGGAAATAATAATTTATGAGGTGAAACTAATGAAAAAAAGATTTGCAATTTTATTATCTGCAATAGCTTTATTTACTATGATTTTTACAACCAATACATACGCTTATACAAATGAAACTATCCCTCCAACTGATTCAGTATATAAAGAAGGAATTTACAGGATTGATCCTAATGATACAGGTTCTTATAATTTGCAATTTAAATTCTTAAATCCTGAGAAGAACTCTGCAATTATTATTTTGGATGAGAATGCTGATATAGTTTATAAAAATATAAACTGTAACAGAAAATGTAATGGTGGCACTATTACAAATAAAAATACTATAATCTTAATATCAGATGGGGAGACTGCTTTATATTTTGAAAAATTACCTTAAGAAAAAGGGTTGTTTCACAAAACAGCCCTTTTTCTAGTAAATACATATATAGACAATATATTAATCTCAACTACAATATATCTTAAATTAAAAATTATTAATCATCTATTTTTAAAGAATTTGACTTTTTAATACTATACTTAATTGCATATATAATAAAATCAATTATAGCAGCTGGAAAAATAAAAGTAAGTAAGTGTGCAATATACATGAAAATATTAGGTCCATCATTCCATGCAATACTTCTAAATGGTTCTGTATAAACAGCAAAATTTAATATAGGGTTTAATCCAATTAGCAATATATTTT
>JAHAIU010000120.1 GCA_018372555.1 Clostridium sp. | reverse complement strand
AAAACCTTAAGTTCAACCAAAAAGTTATAAAGACTTGTAGTTATCTCCTTAACAGTTTTCTTTCCTCTTATTTTATTATGAAGACTTATTAAAGGCTCTCTAACCTCTTCCATAATCTCAAATAATATATTCTCCTCGTCAGATATTTCATCTTTATCGTATAAGTCTCTAGTCCACTTATATCCCTTAATTCCATTTGCTAATACATAGTTCTCTAGTACATCTATATATTTTCCTTCAATATTAATTAATCCACTCTTTAAAAACTTAAATACACTTTCATAAGACCAATTATTTATTAATATCTCTAAGGATGAAATAATAAGTACAACTAACGGATTATCTAAAATTTCTCTCTTCTTATCTATAAAAAATGGTATATTATAATCATTAAATATTACTGTAGCTATTTTTTCATATTCAGCGATATTTCTGCATACTACAGCTATATCTTTAAATCTATAGCCTTTATCTCTTACCATTTCTAAAATATCCTTAGCTACAGTTTCAACCTCTTCATAGCTATTATTAGCCTTATATAATCTTATATTATTAGGCTCTTCCTTATAGGACTTAAATGGATAAGTAAAGAAGTGCTTTTCTAAATGACTTAATGTATCATTTTTTAAAAACCTATATGGAGTTCCTTTATTCAAATTAATAGGCTCTAAATAAGATATGTTTCCTTCCTTCATTATATTTAAAATAGAGTTCTCAGTATTCTTTATTGCATCAAAAACATCCGTATAATCAATATCTACTCCATTACTTAGACTATCACTACATAAAGTTATGTTTACTGTCTTAGCCCTCTTAGCAAGTATTTTTATTACCTCTAATTGCTGAGGTGTAAATGTGGTAAACTCATCTATCCATATTTCTGCATCATCGTATATGTTACAGTCCATAAGCTTATTATATAAAAGGGTTAATTCATCATCACCATCAATAAATTGCTTATGAAGAGCATTATTAAACTCATTATATATTAAACCTAAGTCCTTAAGCTTTTTCTTTAATTCATCATCATTTATTTCTTCTTCTTTAAGATTTAGTATTTCCGTGGAAATGTTATATTTCTTAAATTCTGTTATAAGTTTAGATACTACTGAAGAAAAACCCTGCTCTTTAGTCATTCTATTAAAATATTCAAGTTCATCTGTTTTATCCTTTAATATTTTGTATATAAGCATATTCCTTCCAGAGTCACTTATTCTTATATCAGTTCTTCCTCCACACTCTTCAAATACCCTATGTGCCATTCTCTTAAAGCTTAGTACTTCGCCTCTTAAGAAGCCCTTTTCTGTTACTATCTCTAAAAACTTCTTTTCTGTATCAAAAGTGTATTGCTCTGGAACTAGTAATATAAGCTTATTATTGTTATCATTTCTATCTATTTTTTTCTTAATTTGCTCTAAACAAAATCGACTTTTTCCAGTACCTGCTCTACCAAAAATAAATCTAATACCCATATTTACTCTCCTATTTATTTTATATCTAAATTATATCCAAATTATCATTTTCTATTTTATTATAGTTCTTTTATTATAAAATTGAAATTAGAAAAGGCTATATGAAAATAAAACTTCCAATAATATGAATTTATTATATATCTTATATATCTAATAAATTAATCATATTATTGGAAGTTACTATCCTTATTTACTTTCTAAAATTGCTAATGCAGCAGCTCCTAGTACTCCTGCCTTACCACCTAGAACAGCTTTTTCAATTTTACAATTATCATAGATTATTTTTAGGCATCTTCTTTCCATCTCATAATCTATCTTTTCAAAAACTATATTACCAGCTTGACTAACTCCTCCACCCATAACTATCTTGTCTGGATCAAATGAGTTAGCTATATTTGCAATTGTAATTCCTAAATAAGATAATGCATCATTTAATATATCTTGAGATACCTTATCTCCCTTTTCAGCTTCTGTGAAAACTTCTTTTGCTGTAACTTCATCATAATTCTTTAATGATGTTTCTACTTTACTCTCTACAGCTTCTCTTCCTCTTTTCATTATAGCTGTTCCTGATGCTACTGCTTCAGAACATCCAGTGTTACCACATCCACATCTTGGACCACCCTTCATAACAGTTGTATGACCTATTTCTAATGCATTAGCAGTACTTCCTCTAAATAAGTTACCATTTATTATAGCTCCACCGCCTATTCCAGTACTTACGGTTACATAAACCATATTTGTACTTCCTTTTCCTGCACCAAACATAAACTCTCCTAATGTAGCTGCATTTGCATCGTTGTCTAAATAAGTAGGTATATTATATTTTTCCTTTATAGGTTGAACTATATTAAAATTCTTAAAAGGTAAATTTGGAGTATAAACAATTAACCCTTTTTTTACATCTAATGGTCCTGGAGAACCAACTCCTATTGCCTTAACTTCATTAATATCTATACCCTCTAAAACTGTATCTATAGTGCTTATTAATTTCTCTAATACTGCTTTATCCCCTTTATGAGCTTCAGTTTTTACCGTTATTTCCTTCACCATATTTCCATCTAAGTCAACTAACGCAGTATATATTTTTGTTCCGCCTAAATCAACACCAACTACATACTTCTTATCCATTTTAATCCCCCTATATAGCATTTTAAATTCCTATTTTAATTTCTATTTTAATAAGGACAGTATATCATTTCAAGAAATTGTTTACAACATCATTGAATTATTTTTACTATATACACTCTATTTATATAATAATAAAGTCTATCTATAATTGTTTTATTCATATTCTTTTTAAGTATTTATAAACTTATTTATCCAATATTATTCCATCTAAATTTATATATTTTATATTATTTAATCTCAGTTTATATATTTTACATTATTTCTTCTCTTAATTTATGTATACTATAATGAATTTATATAATTATATATTTTACATTCCTATAAAGAAGTAAATTTATATAGACTCAATAGATTTATAATTTTAGATATAATAAAAAAAGCATCTAACAAATTAGATGCTTTTGGCGGAGAAACCGGGATTTGAACCCGGGCGCCAGTTGCCCGACCTACGCCCTTAGCAGGGGCGCCTCTTCAGCCACTTGAGTATTTCTCCATGTGCCTTCTATAAAGGTTATATGGCGGAGAGAGTGGGATTTGAACCCACGGTACCCGCAAAGGTACGCCGGTTTTCAAGACCGGTGCCTTAAGCCAGCTCGACCATCTCTCCATATTCCGTCTTGCGACAAATATTATTATAGCAACCACTATATATATTGTCAATTATTATTTTAAATTTTTTTAATAAATTTTATTATTTTAAACTTATATAAAAATTTTCTACCTTTATACTTATATTTAAAATATTATTTCATTAATAATATATAGCTTATTCCCTAAATTATATATTACTAAATCTCATATTTTTATTAAAAAAGAACATCTAGTTTAGATGTTCTTTAATTGGCGGAGAGAGTGGGATTTGAACCCACGGTACCCGCAAAGGTACGCCGGTTTTCAAGACCGGTGCCTTAAGCCAGCTCGACCATCTCTCCTCATTTCTTCTTTCGACAAATATGATTATATCAACATAAAAATATTATGTCAACATTTTTACAAATTATTTTTATAGGAATAAGTAAAAGATTTCACAATGAGCTTTTGCTTATAAAGATAAATAGAATATGCTCATTTCACACATTCTATTTATCTTTTCCTTTATATTTATATTTTATTTAATTACTTTTAAATTTCCCATATATGGTTGAAGCGCAGTTGGAATATTAACTGATCCATCTTCATTTAAATTATTTTCTAAAAATGCTATTAACATTCTTGGTGGTGCAACAACTGTATTGTTTAATGTATGAGCAAAGTACTTTGAGTCCTTAGAGTTTACACGAATTTTTAAACGACGAGCTTGTGCATCTCCCAAGTTCGAACAACTTCCTACTTCGAAATACTTCTTTTGTCTTGGTGACCAAGCCTCAACATCTACTGACTTAACTTTAAGATCTGCTAAGTCTCCAGAACAACATTCTAAAGTTCTAACTGGTATGTCTAAAGAACGGAATAAATCTACAGTATTTACCCATAACTTTTCATACCACTCCATACTTTCTTCTGGTTTACATACAACTATCATTTCTTGTTTTTCAAATTGATGTATTCTATAAACTCCTCTTTCTTCTATTCCATGTGCTCCTTTTTCTTTTCTAAAGCAAGGAGAATAACTTGTTAAAGTATGTGGTAATGATTCTTCAGGTAATATAGTATCAATATATTTACCTATCATAGAATGTTCACTTGTTCCAATTAAGTATAAGTCTTCACCTTCAATTTTATACATCATAGCATCCATCTCTGCAAAACTCATTACACCTGTTACAACTTCACTACGAATCATATATGGAGGAATACAGTAAGTAAATCCACGTTCTATCATAAAATCTCTAGCATATGAGATTATTGCAGAATGAAGTCTTGCAACATTACCCATTAGATAATAAAATCCACTTCCTGCTACCTTTCTAGCACTATCTAAATCTAATCCACTTAACTTTTCCATTATCTCTGTGTGATATGGAACTTCAAAGTCTGGAACCTTTGGTTCTCCAAAACGCTCTACTTCCACATTTTCACTATCATCTTTCCCAATTGGAACACTTGGGTCTATTATATTTGGTATAGTCATCATTATTTTATTAACTTTTTCAGATAAATCACTTTCGATAACCTCTAATTCGGATAAACGCTCTGAATTTGCAGTTACCTTCTTCTTCATTTCTTCAGCTTCTTCTCTCTTTCCTTGAGCCATTAAAGCTCCAATTTGCTTTGAGAATTTATTTCTGTTAGCTCTTAATGATTCTGCTTCTTGTTTAGCTTCTCTAAGTTTTTTATCTAATTCTATTACTTCATCTACTAATGGAAGCTTATTATCCTGGAACTTATTTTTTATATTTTCCTTAACTTTCTCTGGATTTTCTCTTACAAATTTTATATCTAACATTTTTATATCTCCTCCCTGGATTTGTTTTTGTAAATAAAAAAAGAACCTATCTCCCCTATAAAGGGACGAAAGATTCCGCGTTGCCACCCTAATTAATAACAAAAAAATTTGTTATTCACTCAAAAAATTTAACGGTTTATACCGTACTGCTCATCACAGTCCCTCTGAGGTGGATTCATATAACATTATTATCGATTTACACCAACCATCGACTCTCTAAAAATAATTATTAATATTACTAGCCTCTTCAACAGTTTTTATTATATTAATCTTAATATATTATAAAAAAATATTTATGTCAACATTATTTGTTAATCAGTTAAATCCCTTGTGCAAATAATATCTATACCTGTATTTAATATATTTTTACATATTATATTTCCTACCTTTATAGGTGTACTTACATATATTCTAGCAAGAACCTTTGATAGCTCTATCCAAAGACTTCTATCTACCTCTTCACTTGATTTAACTGGTACTACTTTATATTTAGCACTTCCTTTTACTCTTACTATAGATGTAAATATATCTTTATTGTTATCATTATAATCCAAGTTACACATCATCAAACTCCTTTATTCTGCTAGAAATTATTTTAGAATTCTTTGAGTCATCCACTATTTCAGTTACCTTTTTATCTAACTCTCTAGCAAGTATATTTACTATCTTGTCATAACAATAAGATCCATGGCAATTACCAAATCCAGATCCAGTTCTTCTTTTAATACCTTCAACAGTTCTTGCACCTAATGGCCTTCTTATACAGTCAACTATCTCTCCCTCTGAAATATTATTACATATGCATATTATCTTTCCATATCTTTTATCTAATGCAATTATTTCATTTGCTTCCTTTTTACTTAATTCTCTAAATTTATATACTTCTCTTCTCTTATCTATAAAATTCTTCTTTAATGTACAATTTAAATTATTAGCAATAGTATCACAAAGCATCTTTGCTATTGCTGGAGCTATAGTTATCTTTCCATAATGAGTTCCGGTAACTCTTATATAGCCCTTATCTATTTCACTCTCGTCTATAAGCATTGAATCCTTATTATAACTTTCTCTAAATAAATTATTAATATTACTTTTTTCTAGATCTTCAAGTAATTGATTGGCATACTCTAAATTATCACTTAAGCTTGTTCTCTCAGTACTTTTTATTCCAATTAATGATCCAGTAGTAGTTGTTGGAGTACTTAAAACAAAAGTATCCTTATCAAAAGTCTCGATAACAATTTTATTGAATTTATTCTTATAATTATCATCAACTAATAGATAGCTCATATTTTTGAATTTACTACCTTCACCCTTAAGTTCTTTGTCTTCAACTTTTCCATTTTCTTTAATATAAATTTCATGTGGTATAGTATTTATTACAACCTTACAAGTAAACTTATTTCTATTTGTAGTAACTCTAAACCCCTTAGTTAAACTTTGTATATTTAATACCTCTTCTTCTAATCTAAATATAGCTCCATTGTCTACAGCAACTTCTGCATAGGCTATTGCTAAATCATAAGGTGCAACAATTCCTATATTATCAGAATAAAGCCCTTTCTTTATATTATGTTTTATATTTGGCTCTATATCATATACATCATTATCATCTATTAAATATACACCATTAATTCCCCTTCTTTTTGCTCTTTCATACATCTCTTCAAGCTTTTTAACACCATTATCATCATTAACTACTCTTAATGCCCCAATCTTTTTAAAAGGCACATTAAACTTTTCACAAGTCTCTTCCATTATATAGTTTCCTATATACTCAAGACCAGCCATAATATCATCTGATGTTTCTGAGCCATCATAAACAATAGAGGTGTTTACAAAAGAAATATCATCTGCAATATCATAATCTCTTTCAATTAATGCAATATTAAAATTATATTTTGATAACTCATAAGCTACAGCACATCCTATTATGCCTCCACCTAAGATTAGAATATCATAATCCATAATTCAAAAACCCCCTATAGTAAAAATCCTCTTTCTTTTAGCTCCCTTTTTATTTCTTCAATATCCTCTTCACTATCTGCTGCAATAGTGTGAAGATGTATGCCATTAGTTAAGTTTGAAAGTGGCTTAGCATTATTATTGTTATATTTTTTTTCAAATTTATATAAATCATTTAAGTTTTTAATCATTAAATTTCCTCTTAATTCTCCATAAAGAGGATGTTCAATAATAACATCTTCTATCATTCCACCATATTTAACTACTATTTCTAATTCTTCCATAGTCTCTTTACTATTATGGTTAACTGCTATTATTGTTTTAACTTTATTTATATCTTTATTAAGTATATATCCATCAGGAGTAGCAATAATATTTTTTCCCTCTGCCCTTAAAATTGCAATATCCTTAACTATTATCTGCCTAGTTACAGAAAATAATTCTGCAAGCTTTGTTCCTTTAATAGCAGAATTACCATTAATCAGCAACTTAATTATCTCTTCTCTTCTTTTTTTAGAAGTCATAACCTCACCTCTTTGAATTTAATTTTTATCATCACATGTCTTTATTATTTTAAGAATTTCATTGTTCTCATCAATGACTTTATTATGATGATATCTTACTACTTGAAGTAATTCTTTATCATTCTCAAACCCATTATTCTTAAGTATATCAGTTCCTATCTTAGGATGATTATAGTATACATTTATCTGTTTTATATTATTATACCTTTTTATTTTCCCCTTAGTAGCTTTATCTAGCAAAACAACAGCTGATTTTTCTACTAATGATAAATGCCTATAACTTTTTCCTACATCATGTAATAGTGCAGCTCTTCCTAGTCTATACATATCTACATTTATCTTTAAATCATTTCTCATCTTTATAGAATCTTTACAAACCCTAATACAATGATGCTTATCATTATGTTTTAATTTATTAAAAATATTTATTTCCTTTTCATTTAAAAATTTAGTTACATATGTATAATCTATTTCCTTAAATAAAGAAGAAAATCCCCAAATAAATTGTTTTACTCTATAAAAAGACATCTTTTCACCTTTTTTTATTAATATTTACGATAATAAATAATCTAAAATATATTATTTAAATCTTATAAATATATTTTACTATACTTACTATAATAAAAATAATAACACTATATTTTTTTATTATCAATTATATATACCTGTTTATTTATTTCTTCATAAGCATATAAATTTTTATAAAAAAAAGAAGCTATGCTTCCATAACTTCTTGGTGGAGGTAAAGGGATTCGAACCCTTGACCCCTTGCGTGCAAGGCAAGTGCTCTCCCAACTGAGCTATACCCCCATATAAAAAAACCTGGCAACGTTCTACTCTCCCACACAGTCGCCCGTGCAGTACCATCGACGCTGTAGAGCTTAACTTTCCTGTTCGGAATGGAAAGGAGTGTTTCCT
>JAHAIU010000119.1 GCA_018372555.1 Clostridium sp. | reverse complement strand
TGAAGAAGAAGCCATTAATTAATGGACAAGCTACTCTTCAAGAACTAACTCAATTAATTATGGATATTATTTAAGAGAAGGATAGCAATTATATTAAAACTAGTTTAGAAGTTAGTGAATCTGACGCTGCTGATAATAATTGGGATAAATCAACATTATATTAATATAGTATGGGGCTGTCGCACAAACAGCCCAAATTAATAATTAAAAATAAAGAATTATTGATGTAATTCTTACAGAATTACTAAAATTAAGTTTTTTCATTAATTTTTCATCATGCGACAGCACTATTAGCTTTCTTAGATATTAACCAATGCCACCATATATTAATCCTAATATTATAACAAGAATAGTAGTTGGTACAAAAATATACTTACCAAAATTCATAAACTACATTCCTATTTTATGTTTATCACCCAAATTTAACTTATTTAAAGTTTCTTTTGGATCAAGAATGTAGAAGAATACTGTTGCAGTTATTAATGCGCCTATTGGAGAAAATACAATAGTTATAAAATCTGTGAATTAAAAGAATACCAATAAATTACATATATGTCAATATTAAATTTATTTTGTAAAATATTATGCATAGAAAAAGAAGAATAAAGTAAATAAATTTATTTGTATAATTTAAATGGCTTTTATTATAAATTAATGGGTTTTTATAAGAAAGAATTAAAGAAACTAAATATAATTGGGAAAAGTTAATATTAAGTTAATGTAGCATGTGTATATTATGTTTATTAGCATCAAGGAGGTACAATTATGCTTACATTAAAAAATATAAAGAAAAGTTATACCACAGGTGAGTTTACTCAGGTAGCACTAGATGGTGTATCTTTAAATTTTAGAGAAAATGAATTCGTAGCAATATTAGGTCCCAGTGGATCAGGAAAAACAACATGTTTAAATGTTATTGGTGGACTTGATAAGTATGATTCAGGAGATTTAATTATTAATGGGAAATCAACAAAGGAATTTTCAGATTCTGAATGGGATTCTTACAGAAATAATAGTATAGGGTTTATATTCCAAAGTTATAACTTAATAGGGCATTTAGATATAGTTTCAAATGTTGAAATGGGTATGACTTTAAGTGGAATTTCAGCTAAGGTAAAAAGGGAAAAGGCGCTTGAAGCTCTTGGAAGAGTAGGACTAAAAGACCATGTGCATAAAAAGCCTAATCAACTATCAGGAGGTCAAATGCAAAGAGTTGCAATTGCAAGAGCTTTAGCAAATGATCCAGATATAATTCTTGCGGACGAGCCTACTGGAGCACTGGATACAAAAACTAGTGTGCAAATAATGGAGTTAATAAAAGAAATATCAAAGGATAAATTAGTTATAATGGTTACTCATAATCCAGAATTAGCTCAGGATTATGCTGATAGAATTGTAGAATTTAGAGATGGAAATATAGTATCAGATTCAAACCCACTAATTGTTGAAAGTAAAAAAGAAGAATATTCATTAAAGAAAACAAGCATGAGCTTTTTTACAGCTTTAAAATTATCAGCAATGAATATAAAAACTAAAAAAGGAAGAACATTTTTAACAGCTCTTGCATCAAGTATTGGTATTATAGGAATTGCTGTTATACTTAGTTTATCAAATGGATTTGATGCTAAAATAGCAGAAATGCAAGAAGATGCACTAGCAGAATATCCAATTACTATTTCAAAGCAAACTCAAGAAATTTCTAAAGAAGCCATGGAATCTAGAAGAGAAGAAATGAAAGAAAAGGCTACAGGAACATCTGAATATGTAGACTCAGATGAGGTTTATTTATATGATCCAAGTGAAAATACATTAATACATACAAATAATATATCAGAAGAGTATGTAGATTATATTAAAGGAATAGACCCAGAACTTGTAGATACTATAGGTTATACAAGAATAGCATCTATGAATCTTTTAAGAAAATTTGATGGTAAAATAGAACCTATAGCTTTTAGCACTAGTGATAAAAGTAATTCATCACAAAGTAGTCAAATGGGTGCAGGGTTAGCTTCTTATCCTAGTTCTACAAAGGATGATAGTATATCATTTATAGAAAAAAACTATGATTTATTAGAAGGGGAATATCCTAATTCAAAGACAGATTTAGTACTTATAGTAGATTCTAAAAATAGAGTAGATGTAAATGCTATGAAGAATCTTGGAATAGATACAACTGATTTAGAGAGTATCAAATTCAAAGATCTAGTAGGTATGGAGTTTAAGCTTATTTCAAATAATGATTATTATGAAAAAACACAATTTAATACATTTATGCCTTCAAGTGATTATGAAAAAATGTATAACTCAGATGATTCAGTTACATTAACATTAAGTGGTGTAGTACGTATCAAAGAAGAAGCTGGCATTTCCTTAATAGGTGAAGGGATCGCTTATAGTGATGACTTAACTGAACTAGTTATAGAGAGAGCTAAGGACTCTGATATAGTACAAGCTCAAAAAGATGCAGACTATAATGTCATGTCAAGAGAAGCTGTTGATGAAGAGACTAAGAAAAATTTAGTAGCATATTTTGGCGGAGATGAGACTCCATATGCAATTATGTTATATCCAAAGAGCTTTGAAAATAAAGATCAAGTTATATCTTACTTAGATGACTATAATGAAAATAAGTCATCTGATGATAAAATAGTATATACTGATTTATCAAAGGTGCTATCAGACATGACTGGTGGAATTATGGATGGAATAACTATAGTTTTAGTTGCATTTGCAGCTACATCATTAGTTGTATCTTTAATAATGGTAGGTATTATAACTTATATATCAGTTCTTGAGAGAACTAAAGAAATAGGGGTATTAAGAGCACTTGGAGCTAGAAAAAAAGATATTACTAGAGTATTTAATGCTGAAACATTCATAATAGGAACTGGTTCAGGTGTATTAGGTATATCAATTGCATGGATACTTACAATACCAATAAACAGTATTCTATATAAAATGACAGAGTTAGAGTCAGTAGCAAAATTAAATCCAGTACATGCAATATCATTATTAATAATAAGTGTTACACTTACTATGTTAGGTGGATGGATACCATCAAAAATGGCAGCAAGAAAAAATCCAGTAGAAGCACTTAGAAGTGAATAAGAAATAAATATAAAGGCTATCTTAAGATATAAATTAAGATAGCCTATTAATATTAAGCAGAAAATATAGTAAAATCCTATTATATATGTTTCAATAAGTAATTAAATTTTGAGGACTTATGTTATTTTAAGTGAAAAATAGTTTCGAAAATAAATTATATTAATTGAAAGCATATATATATTTTGATTTTTAAATAAGTTTATCTTGTAATTACCTAACTGAAATGTTTTACATATGAACTAACTTAATAAAATATAAAAATATTATTTTAACTTATAGATATTAATTTAGGAGGGATAGTGTGGTTAAAGTATTAATAGTAGAAGATAATAATAAATTAAGAAAGTTAATTGATGTATATTTAACTCACAATGGATATAAAACTTATAGTGCTACAGATGGACTTGAGGCACTGGAGATAATAAATAATAATATGATAGATTTAGTAATATGCGATATTATGATGCCCAATATGGATGGATTTGAGCTTATAGAAGAATTAAGAGAAATATACTCTAATTTACCAATACTCATAGTTACAGCAAAGGAATCTAAAGAAGATAAAATATTAGGATTTAAACTAGGAATTGATGACTATATGGTAAAGCCTATAGATTTAGAGGAATTATTAATGAGAGTTAAAGCATTACTTAGAAGAGCTAATATAAATAATGAACATAAATTAACTATAAAAGATGTGGTACTTGACTATGATAAGCTAACTGTTACAAAAGGTGATGAAGAAATAGAACTGCCACAAAAAGAATTCTATCTGTTGTACAAGCTTTTGAGCTACCCTAATAAAATATTTACACGCATGCAATTGATGGATGACATATGGGGAATGGACGTGAAAAGTGATGAGCAAACAGTCAATGTACATATAAGAAGACTAAGGGAAAAGTTTTCACATTACAAGGAATTTGAAATCATAACAGTCAGAGGCCTTGGATATAAGGCGGTAAGAGAAGATGATTAGGTGTTCTAGAAAATTAAGACACACTATAAAATTTAAATTTGTAGTAGCCTTTATTGTATCTATTATAATAGGAAATTTACTATCATTTTTAATAGTAAGTCCTTATATAGACAGTAAAATAGAAGAAGTATTATTTAATAGATATGAAACAATAATATCTGAATTACAAAGCTCTAAAAACTATGAAGAAAAATTAGATACCTTAATTAATTTATATGATGGACTAGGATATGTTTTAGCAATACATAAAGATATAGATGAATTAAATCTAAGAAAATCTCAAGAAAAGAAGATCATTGAAGGAGAGAAATTAATATATTTAGTAGCTCATAGACCTACAGCTAAGGTAGTAGGAAAAATAAATAATACTTATATTTCATTGGAATTAAAGCATTATTCAGATATAGGCCGTATTATATCGGGTATAAACAAAGTAGTATTATTTATTAATATATTAATTTGTTCATTTATAATAAGTTTTGTAATAAGAAAGCTTACAAGACCAATAGAAAAGTTAGCTGATGCTACAAATGAAATATCTGCAGGTAACTTTGATATCAATATTGATATAAAAAGTAATGATGAAGTAGGTATGCTTGTAGAAAAATTTAATTCTATGGCTAGAGAGTTAAAGAATATAGAATATATGCAAACTGACTTTATTAATAATGTATCCCATGAATTTAAAACACCAATAGCAGCTATAGATGGATTTGCAACTATACTTAAAAATACCAAGCTATCAGAAGAAGAAAGACTAGAATATTTAAATATTATAACTGATGAAGCTAGTAGGTTATCAGAGTTATCAGCTAATATTTTAACACTTTCAAAACTTGATAATATAGATAATTTTAAAGGAAATAAGAAGTTTTTCTTAGATGAGCAAATTAGGAAGACTGTTATATTACTTGAAAAAGAATGGACTAATAAAAATATATCTTTTAACTTTGATCTAACCAATATGTCTTATTACGGAAAAGAAGAGTACTTAATGCAAGTATGGATAAATATAATCAATAATGCTATAAAGTTTTCAGAAGAAAATAGTGAAATAGATATATGTTGCTACAAAAATCCAGAGTATGCCTTTGTTAAAATAAAAGATTATGGATGTGGAATGGATGAAGATACTAAAAAAAGAGTGTTTCATAAGTTCTATCAAGGAGATAGCTCTAGAAAAGGTGAAGGATATGGACTAGGACTATCTATTTCTAAAAGAATAATTGACTTATCTAAAGGAGAAATACATGTAGAAAGTGAACCTGGAAAATATACTGAGATATTAATAAGTCTCCCATATTAATAATATAACTAAGGATATTTTCATTACAGTTACAAGGAATAATATGGTTCACATAAATGAAAGTTTAAGAGCGAAAAAGAGAAAGTACGGTATTTTATAAAAATAAGAAATAGTATCTTACAGTTAGGAGATACTATTTTTTTGTGCTATATAAATAATCAAGTAACATTTTTTTATCAATAATCTGTTGATATTTAATATCTATAGATGTCTAATATCCATAGATAAAATAAATCTATGGATTAGGAGAGTGCATTATGAAAAGAATTGTATTATTTGGTGGAAACGGATATATTGGTAGAGAGGTAACTAGACAATGGTTAAAAAAAGATAAAAACGTAGAATTCTATGTTATTTCAAGATTAGGAAATAATAAATTAGTAGATAAAAGAATACATAACTTATCAGCGGATGTAACTGATTATAATTCTGTAGAAAGGGTATTTCCTAAAGAAATTAATAGTGAAAATAATGTAATAGTAACAAGTTTTGTAGAACATGAAATTAGGGAAATAAATAGACGTACCGATATCAGTTGTCGTTGGAGTGCAGTCGGTGTTGAAAATTTACTTAAGATAAAATTAGTGCAAAAATATTCTCCTCATAATTGGGAGCAATACTTCAAAACTATAAGGAGAAATAATATTAATATTACAGCAACAATATGCAATTAATTTTAAATGTCACAAAAAGCTTTTACTATTAGGAGGTGGATAAATTTATTATAACGATAAACCGCATAGTCCACGAAGTGGATTTTTTCACATCATCTACTTTTTCTTTACGCAATTCTTCTAATAATATATCAATTGATATTCTTGCTTTTTTTAACTCTTTATAAAGGATTTTACCATTCTGAACAAGGGGAATTGTCGAATTATTAAAAAATATCCTAAGAAGAGGCGATTTAAGCATACTAAGAATGTAGCCTAAATATAGTATGGTTAAAACAAGAGTTGTAATAATGGAGCCTTTTAATCCAAGTTTCTCATCAGATAAGGGATGAGCAATAAATATTACCAATCACTAAAGTAATAACAAAGTCAAGAAGTCTTAATTGAGATATTGAACGTTGGCCTAAGAGTTTTGTAATAATTCGTAAAAAGGAAAAAGCAATAAGTGCACGAAGTATCCAGTCAAAGGTTGTAAGGGTTTCTTGACTATATAAAAAATTTATATAAAATATCTTCTCTACCTAAAGGATTTAATACTCACATTATTTTAACCATTAATTTATTAGAAAATTAAAAGGAATATTTGAGATGTTGTAATATCAATTTAAATATAAGATTTTATCATTAAATTAAATTTAATATAAGTTTATTTATATAAAATTTATTTTATTGTTTAAATTAAATTAAAAAGATGTTAAAATAATAAAAAACTACAAATTATGACGTTGTCATAGTTGTGGTTTTTATTATTTAAATCGAAATGAGGTTATAAATATGCCGGAAAAGAATAGTAAAAAGATTATGTGGTATAGCCTTGCATTAATGGCTTTTTCAGGAGTATGGGGATTTGGTAATGTAATTAACGGATTTTCTGAATATAATGGATTACAAGCAATTGTAGCTTGGCTTATAATTTTTGCAATTTATTTTATACCATATGCATTAATGGTAGGAGAATTAGGATCTGCATTTAAAAGTCATGGTGGTGGTGTAAGTTCTTGGGTTGGAGAAACTATAGGACCTAAGATAGCATACTATGCAGGTTGGACATATTGGATTGTACATATGCCTTATCTTTCACAAAAACCTAATAGTTTTATGATTGCATCAAGTTGGGCTATATTCCAAGACAGTAGAATTAGTAATATGAATACTGTATTGTTACAAATAAGTTGTTTAATCGTTTTTGTTGTTGCTATGTATATTGCATCTAAGGGATTAAATCCATTAAAGAAATTATCTTCTTTAGCAGGGACTTCTATGTTTGTAATGTCTATGTTATTTATATTATTAATGATAGCAGCTCCAGCAATTACAAATGCGCAATTAAATGAAATTAACTGGTCATTAAGTACCTTTATTCCAAAGTTTGATGTTTCCTTTTTCACAAGTATTTCTATATTAGTTTTTTCAGTCGGTGGTTGTGAAAAAATATCTCCATATGTAAATCAAATGAAGGACCCAGCTAAGGGATTTTCTAAAGGTATGATTGCACTAGCTATTATGGTTGCAATTACAGCAATACTTGGAACAATTTCATTAGGAATGATGTTTGATTCAAATAATATTCCAAGTGACTTAATGACAAATGGAGCATACTATGCATTCCAAAAGCTAGGTGAATACTACAATTTAGGAAATTTATTTGTTATAGCTTATGCGATTACTAATATGATTGGACAGTTTGCTGTACTTATAATTTCAATTGATGCTCCATTACGTATGTTACTTGATAGTGGAGATAGAAGATATATTCCAGAAAAGTTATTTGTACAAAATAAAAATGGTGCATACACTAATGGACATAAATTAATATTTGTTATAGTTTCAATATTAATTATAGTTCCAGCAATAGGAATTGGAAGTGTTGATGAGTTAGTTAGATGGCTTGTAAAACTAAATGCAGTTTGTATGCCTCTAAGATATTTATGGGTATTTGTTGCTTATATAGCATTAAAGAGAGTAGATGACAAATTCCAAAGAGAATATTATTTTGTGAAAAATAAAAGTTTAGGAATAGTATTAGGAGCTTGGTGTTTTGCCTTTACAGCCTTTGCTTGTATAGGTGGTATGTATTCAAAAGATATATTCCAACTAGCACTAAATGTTATAACTCCATTTATATTAATAGCTTTAGGATTAATTTTACCTTATATAGCTAAGAGGACAAATATATCTAAATAATAGAATATTACTGTCTAGTATGTAATTAATAAATTATATACTAGACAGTTTTTTTATATATATTACTTAATCCTTTAAATCCAAGCATAAGTGCTCCAATTAGAAGAAATACATATCCAATTGGAATTAAGAAGAAAAATGGTTCAA
>JAHAIU010000599.1 GCA_018372555.1 Clostridium sp. | reverse complement strand
TTAAGGGAACTGGGAATATGGAAGTTCACTTAGATAGAAAGCTTCAAGAGAGAAGAATATTCCCAGCTATAGATATTTACAAGTCTGGAACAAGAAAAGAAGATTTAATTTTATCTGAGGAAGAAAAAGAAGTAGCTTATTCAATAAGAAAAGTTATGTATAGAGATGGAAATGTTGAAAATGTAACTGAAAAGTTAATTAACATGTTATCTAGAACTAAAAATAATAAAGAATTCGTTGCTGCATTTAGTAAAAGTGAAATAGAAAAAAGATAGAAAAATAGCGTGTTTTCACACACTTTAAAATGAAAAAATAAAAGTATGGAATATTATATTTACGACTCTAAGTTTGAGTTTAAGAAATATAATATTTCATACTTTTTATTATCTATCTATTTTAATTAATTCCTACTTGGTAGAAATTAATTGATTAGCTATATCTACAATTTTATCTTTTGAATACTTTGATGATAATTTATATAAATTATTTTCCATGGTTTTAAGTTTATCTCTATTTGAAATTAAATCATTAATAATTAAATTTATTTCTAGAAGATTATCAACATATATTCCATATCCATTAGAAGTTAAAAATTCAACATTTTGAGCTTCTTGTCCAGGAATGGCAAATGGAATTAAAATTGGAAGATGCTTTGATATAGCTTCAGTAACAGTAAGCCCACCAGGTTTACTGATTATTAAGTCAGAATACTCCATTAGAGAATCCACATCTTTTGAGAAACCTAAAATATGAAGTTTTTTATTTTTAATTGGATGATTATATTCTTGTAATAAATCTGCTTTAAGTCGTTCGTTTTTTCCACAAACTACTGTTATTCTTAATTTGTTTGGGTTTGTAAGCAGTTCTTTTAAAACATAAGAGATATTTTTTAACCCCATACTACCACTCATTAGTAATATATTAAAATAATCATCTGATTTTATAACTTTTATATCTTTTTTATCTTCTAAGAATTCATCTTTTACAGGAATACCAAAAGCAAATAG
>JAHAIU010000118.1 GCA_018372555.1 Clostridium sp. | reverse complement strand
TATTCAAGTATTAGTACACTATTATAGTATAATAATTTTTTATTGAAATAAATTTTTACTATATTATTTTGAATTACTGTCAATATAAATCTATATTAACAACTCATATGGGGCAATTTCTTTTGCTTGGCTAATAATTTTAGCAATATCTTCTGGAGATTCTACTCCACCTTTTTTTATCCAAAGTAAAATAACTGATATTATACTACTAAGTAAAATTTCATTGGCGTAATCATTCGGGATCCCTTTCATAGATAAACTTAAGCTATTAGATTTATTTACTCTGGACTCTATTAATTTTTTTATAATATCTTTAAATTTTTCTATGAAAGCAGAATCACCTTTACTGCCTATTAAAGCCATGATAAATTCAAAATCTTCTTTTACGTAATATAGAGCATTTAAAATTGAAGAATAAGGAATTAATTCCAGGGGATTATTTAAATTGTATTCTGAATCTTTTAATAAAATATTAGTAAGTTCACTGATTATTTCATTTTCTAATTGCTCAAGTAAATCATATTTATCAACATAATGTAAGTAAAAGGTTCCTCTATTAATATTTGACATTCTAGTAATATCACTCACTGTTAAAGAATTAAATCCTTTCTCAATAAGAAGTTGTGTAAAGACATTTTTAATTATAGCTTTAGTTTGTGTCTTTCTTTTCTGAGTCATATTTTATTTTTCCTCCTTAAATCAACACATTTAAAAAAGTGATTATTGATTGTTCTATATGAACAGTATAAAATAAATCCATAAACAAATCAACATGTTGTTCATTTAAGGGAGGAGAAAAGAACATGAGTTATATTGAAATGATTCATAGCTATAAACGTTATAAGACAGGTGATACAGAAATTGTTGCTAATAATGATGTTAGTTTTTCTATTGAAAAAGGAGAATTAGTTGTTATTTTAGGATCATCAGGAGCTGGTAAATCTACAGTTCTTAATATTCTTGGAGGAATGGATACCAATAGTGAGGGACAAGTAATTATTGATGGTAAGGATATTTCAAATTATAATCTTAAGCAGTTGACTGCATATAGGCGTAGTGATGTTGGATTTGTTTTTCAGTTCTATAATTTGGTTACAAATCTTACTGCTAAGGAGAATGTTGAGTTGGCTTCGGAAATTGTTAAGGATGCAAGGGATCCAATTGAGGTTTTAAAGGATGTTGGTTTGGAAAAGCGTATTAATAATTTTCCAGCACAGCTTTCTGGAGGAGAGCAACAGCGTGTAGCAATAGCTAGGGCAGTTGCTAAAAATCCTAAAATTCTTTTATGTGATGAACCAACAGGAGCACTTGATTATAATAATGGAAAGCAGGTTCTACAGATACTTCAGGATATGAGTCGAAAACATGGAGCAACTGTTATTATTGTAACTCATAATGCCGCTATAGCGGAAATTGCTGATCGTGTGATTCATATGCATGATGCTAAAGTTAAAAAAATCGATATAAATCCAAATCCGAAAAAAATTGCTGATATTGAATGGTAGGTGATATGGATGAGAAAAAGAATGTTATGGAAAGATATTAGAAAGACATTTTCTAATTCATGGGGAAGATTTTTCTCGATTATGATGTTAATGGCTTTAGGTTCTTTTGCATTGGTAGGTCTGTTTGTAACTGGACCAGATATGAGAGAAACTGGGAAACATTACTTTGAGGACCTTAATGTTGCTGATATAACAGTCATTGGGGATTATGGTATTAATGAAATTGATCAAAGTAACATTGAGAAAGCCAGTGATATTAAAGATATTGAATATATTTATCTTAAAGATGTTGTTGTTGAAAATACTAATATAAGCTTTAGAATATTTTCTAAACCTGAAACAATTTCTAAATATGAAGTAGTTGAAGGTAGGATGCCAGAAGCAGATGATGAGATTGTTATTGATAGTGTATATAGCAATGAGTATAAGATAGGAGATACTATAAAATTTACTGAAAATTCTGATATTGTAGGAGCCAAGATTTTAAAGAGACATGATTTTAAAGTTGTTGGATATATTAATTCAGGTGAAATTTTATCTAGTATAAATCGTGGACAAACTACTGCTGGAACAGGAGAATTAAATAGTTTTGCAGTTGTAAACGAGGAAGTTTTTGATTCTAATGTGTATATGATGGCAAAGATTACTTTTAAAGATACTCAGGGAGTTGATCCATATAGCGATGAATACGTTGATTTGATTCAAGAGCATAAGGATAATTTATCTGAGTTGTTGGAGGATCAGCCAGAAATTAGAATGGAATCTATTCAAGAAGAATATGAAAGTAAGATAGATGATGGTCAAAAACAATTAGATGAAGGTAAGAAACAATTAGAAGATGCTAAGTCTAAACTGAATGAAGCTAATAGTCAAATTGAATCAGCTAAAATTCAGATTGAAGAAAATGAAGTTAAACTAAATGATGCTAAGAGTCAGATTGAAAAAGGGGAAGCAGAGATAGCTGAAAAAGAGAGTTACTTTAATCAAAAGAAATCTGAATATAATAGTGGAATTAGTGAATTGGCAGTAAAGAAGAATCAATTAGAGTCAGGTAAAGAAGAAATAAATACTAAACAAAAAGAAGTTAATGATATTAAAACACAACTTCAAAGTGGTAAACAACAATATGACAAAGGTATTTATTCACTAAAAGTAGGAATTAGTCAAATTGAATCAACTATAACTAATCCTAATCTTTCTGAATTAGAAAAAAAACAGTTAGAACAGAAAATGTTAGAATATAAGGCACAGCTTGAACAAATTGAAAATGAGTATAATACTTTTATAGAAGAGACGTATAATCCAGGTATTGCTAAAGTAAATGAAGCACAGGCACAAATTGATGAAAAAAATCAAGAACTACAAAATGGGCAATTAGCAATAACGCAGGCAGAGGAGAAGTTGGCACTAGCTAAGGCACAGCTTGATGAAGGGAATTTTCAATTAGAGAATGCTAAACAGCAACTGGTAAGTGCAAAGAGTGAGTATAGTTCAGGAATAAGTCAGCTTGAAGATGCCAAGAGTGAAATTGCTTCTAAGGAAACAGAATACAATGAAAAATTACAGGAATTTAAAGAGGAAGAATCGAAAGCGGAGAAAGAAATTAAGGAAAATGAAGAAAAATTAAATGATGCAAGAAAAGAACTTGAAGATTTATCAAGTCCAGTTTATTCATTAAATAGTCGTAGAGAGATTCCTGGAGGTAACGGGTATAAGATTTATAGTACAGTTTCATCTATTGTAGATTCTTTGGCAAAAGTTTTTCCTATCTTTCTATATATAGTAGCGGCTTTAGTAACCCTTACTACAATGACGCGTTTTGTTGATGAAGAAAGAATAAACTTAGGAACTTTAAAGGCATTAGGTTATGATGATTTTGATGTTATTAAAAAATTTACTATATATGGTGCTATTTCTGGGATTCTTGGAACTATTATAGGAATAGTTTTAGGACATACATTATTACCTTATATTGTTTATAATGCTTATAGTTCAGGATTTACAGTTCCAAAAGTTGAATTATATTTTGATTGGAAAATAACATTAATTTCAATTATTTTATCTATTATAAGTGGAGTCATTCCTGCTTATATAGTAGCAAGTAAAGAATTGAAAGATAGACCTGCGAAATTATTACTTCCAAAACCTCCGGTAGTTGGTTCTAAAATCTTTCTTGAATATATTACACCGATATGGAGCCGAATGAGTTTTACTCATAAGGTTACAGCAAGGAATATATTTAGGTATAAAAAAAGAATGTTTATGACTATTTTTGGTGTAGCTGGGTCGGTGTCACTACTATTTGCAGGATTTGCAGTTAAGGACTCTATTTCTGCAATGAAGGATAGACAATTTGGAGAGATTATCAAGTATGACATTATTGTTGCCGAAAATAGTAGTGCAAAAGAAAGTGATAAACAGGAACTATCAGATTTATTGGAATCAAATGGAGTAGATAAATACTCTCCTGTATATTATGAAACAGTATCAAAAGTAGCAGGAAAAAATAATGATCGTCAGGATATAAAATTAATTGTTTCTGAAGATGCAAATGATTTTAATAGCTACATTTCTCTTGAAAATCCAAAGAGTAATGAGAAGTTAGAATTAACAGATGATGGTGCTGTTATATCAGAACGTTTAGCTGAACTGCTAGATGTTAAGGCGGGTGATACATTTACTTTTAGAGATGATGATGATAAGGAAAGGTCAGTTGTAGTATCTGATATTTGTGAAATGTATGTTGGACATTTTATTTTTATGAATGCACAAGTATATGAGAATGTTTATGATACATCTTTCAATAGTAATGCTAACCTTGTCATGTTAAAGGATTCAAGTATTGATAACACAAAAATAGAATCAGCTAAATTTGTTGAATTAGCAGCAGTTGAAGGTGTTGTTCAAAATACAACTTTGACTTCGCAAATTGATACGATAGTCACTTCACTTAACAAAATCATGGAAGTATTAATTATTGTAGCTACATTATTAGCAATTGTAATTCTATATAATTTAACTAATATTAATGTATCAGAAAGAATTAGAGAATTATCAACAATCAAAGTTTTAGGATTTTTTGATAAAGAAGTAACTATGTATATTTATAGAGAAACAATTGTATTATCGTTGCTTGGGATTATTGCTGGATGGGGCGGGGGTATGCTATTGCATAGCTATATCTTAAATGTTGTTCCACCAGATGATGTTATGTTTAATCCAAATCG
The DNA here is from genome assembly GCA_018372555.1 of Clostridium sp. Lineage (GTDB taxonomy): Bacteria > Bacillota > Clostridia > Clostridiales > Clostridiaceae > Clostridium. Next base: position 3,759 of record JAHAIU010000118.1, on the reverse strand, counting down.
TTGGATTGGAGCGTATGCTATTTCATTCATAACAATAACAATTATTTTATTTGTTTTGAAATATTATGTTAACAATAAATTGAAGAATGTTGATATGCTTGAAGCTCTAAAGTCAGTTGAATAAAGTAAAATTACTGTGATTTTATTAAAAACATACTAGATAATTTCAGTAAGTTCTTAAATAAATCTAACTATAAATAATAACTACTATATAAGTAAAGAAGAATGAGTATTCATGAAGGTGCTCATTCTTCTTTTATGTTAAGAAATAATTGGAATGAGAATATGGAATTTATATATTTGTATATAATTGAATAAATGTTTCGAAATGGAAAATACAATATTGGAATTAGAATTAAGCTAAGTTATAATATATAACATGATAAATAGAGAATATTTGGGTAGATAAATTTTAGAATTTGAGTAGTAAAAGTATAAATGTAGGGGAGGATGAGTAAGAATAAAATTTGTTTATTTTTATGAAAATATCTATTATTAGTAATATAATTTTAATTTATATATTCAAAGAAAAAACACATTAAATCTACGACTACGATAAATGGAGGTTTTTTATGCAAAATATGAAATATTATTATGATTTTTCGGGGCAAAAATTCGGATATCCTTTAAGTTTAAGCATTAACAGCTTTAGTCGACAAGTATTTTCTCGCCATAGTAGTTTAGAAATAGCCTACGTTTTAAAGGGAGAATATGAGGTTATTACAGAAAATTTCTCTCATATAATTAAAGAACACGAACTAGTAATTATTGCTCCAAATGATATTCATATAATTCGCCAAAATTCTAGAGAAGAAAATGTGATTTTAACAATACATATTGATTTTTCTCTATTTCCAGCGGCAATGATAGGAGAAATAAAGCATTCCTACGAATCAATTGTTTGCACTGATAATAACAATTTAAAATTATTGAAAAAATTAAAGCTTCAAATAGGTAAATTAGCTGGAGTTCTATTACGTGGTAACAATAATTTATTTGAGTTAAATACAATAATGATGGAAATTGTTTATATAACTTCTAATCACATGCAGTATCCTATTGAACGTTTGCCTATTCAGTCTATTCATAGAGAAGACTATATTAGAGCTATTCAGTACATAGATAGCCATTATCAAGAGGATATACGTTTAAGCGATGTAGCAAGTACACTTATGTTTAGCATTTCGTATACTTCTAAACTCTTCAAGAAGTATACAGGTATTCCATTTGTAAAATATGTTGCCCTAGTAAGGGTTCGTGAATCTATAGAATCTTTATTAGAAGGGAAAAAATCAATTGAGCAGATTGCGGCTGACTGTGGTATGCCGAATTCTAAAGCCTATACCACAGCTTTCAAAGAATTCTATGGAATTGTTCCTAGCCACTATCGCAAAAAATTTGTAAATAACATTAAATATAATGAAGATAAAAAAGAACAATTAATGTGTTTAGATTATAATCAAAGGCAGCTTCTTCAACACCTACTAGAAGAATCAGAAAACATCATTTATGAAAATGCTGGTATAAAAATCAAGGTGAAAGAAGGCCACATTCTCTGCTCCATTCAAAAATCTAAAGATATAAGAAGCACTATAACTCATTGTAATGATGAAATTATTATAGATATTGATAAAGTTTAATATGGGGTAGCTTAAAAACCACCTTGTAATTTTCTATTATAAGTCGTTTTTTGCTTTAATCTCATCTCCTTTCACCTTTAATTTTTAAATATGAGGATATATTTTAACCTTTAACATCAAGCTGGAACAAGGATGATAATGGAATAATATGATAACATCAAGAAAAAGGAGATGAGGATATGAAAAAATATAGTCATTTATTTTCGCCTATTAAAGTTGGTGAAACCACAGTTAAAAATCGTATTTTTATGCCACCAATATCTACAAATCTAGCAGATAAAGGTTATGTAACAGATACTTTAGTTGAACATTATGCTGCAAGAGCAAAAGGTGGTGTTGGTCTTATTGTAACTGAAGTAACTACTGTTGAGCCCACTTACACATATTTACCTGGAGATATGTCCATAAGTGATGATTCTTATATTCCTGGTTGGAAAAAGTTGACGGAAGCTGTACATAAGTATGGTGCAAAAATCCTTCCTCAATTATTCCATCCTGCTTACATGGCGTTTCATATTCCGGGAACTCCACGTTTAATTGCACCATCAAATGTTGGACCTGCTTATGCAAAGGAAGCACCAAGACCAGTAACCATACCAGAATTAAAGGTTATTATCAAGCAATTTGGTGAAGCTGCTTTGAGAATTAAAATTGCTGGAGGAGATGGTGTTGAAATTCATGCTGCCCATGCCCATGGTTTACTAGGAGGTTTTTTATCCCCTCTATATAATAAAAGAACTGATGAATATGGCGGTGATATTAATGGCCGTCTAAAATTAACACTAGAAGTTATTGAAGAAGTTCGCCAAAAATGTGGAAAAGATTTCATCATTGATGTAAGAATTTCTGGTGATGAATACTGTGATGGAGGCTTAAATCTTAACGATGGAATATATATTGCAAAACAGTTAGAAAAAGCTGGTGCTGATATGATTCATGTATCTGGAGGAACTACTATCATGCGTGGAAGCTCAATACCTGCACCAGGTACAAAGCAAGGTTCTCATTCTAAATTATCAGAAGAAATCAAGAAACATACATCAATTCCAATAGCTACTGTTGGAAGAATTACAGAGCCGTGGATTGCTGATGAATTAATTGCTAATGGTAAGGCAGATATTTGTATGATTGGAAGAGCTAATTTATGTGATTCTGAATTTGCTAATAAGGCTGAAAAAGGTATGGATAAGGATATACGTCCATGCATTGGATGTCTTCGTTGCTTGAATGGTATTATGTTTGGAAATCGTGTAGCTTGCACAATCAATCCTTCTCTAGAAATTGAAAATGAAGATACTATTGAGTTATCAAATACAAAGAAAAAAATTCTTGTTATTGGTGGTGGACCTTCTGGTATGGAAGCAGCTTATGTTGCAAAGAAAAGAGGTCATCATGTAGTTCTTTGCGATGAAAATGAAGAGCTAGGCGGACTTATAAACATAGCTTCTGTTCCAGTTGCTAAGCAAGAGCTTTCAAAAGTTACACAATATATGGCTAGAAAACTTGAACAAGCTGGAGTTGAAATCCGTTTAAAATGTAAAGTTGATAAAGATTTATTGCAAAATGAATTTTCTGATTATGAAGTGGTTATGAGTAATGGGGCTTCCCCTATTGTTATACAGCCATTTACAACATTTAAACATTGGGCAACTGCTGATGATATTCTAGGTGGAAAAGCCTTCCCTGGCCGTAAAATCGTCATTATTGGTGGTGGTTCTGTAGGGTGTGAAACTGCGGATTATTTAGCACCTCTAGTTTATGATCGTCTACCTAGAGACAGGAAAGTTACTGTAATTGAAATGGCTTCAGAAATTATGGCAACAGAAACAGGTCCTGGTAGAAGTTTACTAGTACAACGTATGATGAAAAAAGGCATAGAGCTAATCTGTAGCGCTAAGGTTGAAAAGGTAGAAGAAGATAAAATCTACTACAGCAAAGACGGAGAAATTCACTGTATTTCCGATGCTGATACACTTATCTTCGCCGTAGGTTACCGCACAGATACCACACTTGCTGATATCTTAAATGAACTTCAAATGCCTTATCACACTATAGGAGATGCAAACAATGTTGGAACAATAAAAGATGCTATTCATGCAGGATATAGTATTGCTAAAGA
>JAHAIU010000598.1 GCA_018372555.1 Clostridium sp. | reverse complement strand
TCCAATAATTATTTGATACCCGGAATCTTTATTGACTACTCCTGTCACACCATCCAATAATTCTATTTTTTCACTTTGAACTAACTCACGTTTCTTCAGACTTGGGCATAATCTTGTTGCACAGTGAGTAATTGACTCAATATTTTCTGTTCCGCCTAGATACTCTAGAATCTGCTGGGCTAACCTTTCATTTTTCATGATAAATCCCCTTTCTATAATGAATTAGCAAGTCGTTATGACGTCATATCAACATCTAAAATATACCCCTAACGCCCTTGAGTGTAAACGATTACAAAAGAAATATATCCAAAGATTTATTTATCACTCATAAATCTGCTTTCAAGATTTAGCTTTTTTGAACACGTTCTATTGAAACTATTTTTTAACACTTTAGTTAAAAAGAGGATAGAAAGAAACTCCCTGTGATCTCTGTTCTAAGACGTCTTATTCTAATCATATTATAATCTGTTTTAATCAAAGTAAACATTAACTATAAAACTTTGAACTGTAAGAAGATGTATAAAGTCCACCAAAGTAGTTTCATTTAGAAAAATTTATCAAGTATATCTATTATTCAACTATCTCATTTCTAATTTTATTATAAATTAATGAGTTTGTATCAGACACCCAAGGAAGACTCTCTCGTCAAATCTAAAAATAAAAGGATGAATTTGAAAATTTATTGAGTTACCCTTTATTAGATGATACACTTTTTAAAAAGGAGTTTTAGCAATGAAAAAAATCTGTTGGATTTTTTCTATCAATGTTCGGGGTATGGCACCATTCGGTTACAGCACAACAATGAATCTTAGACAAGCAAAATCATTTCAAGAAAAAATCAAGACACTCTTACCAGCAGAAATTGAGACTCAATTTATTAGTTATGATATTTCAAGTAATGATATTCCTGCTGCAGATTTACTTGTTTTTAATGATATGGATTCAAACTATCTAAGCGAAGAAATAAAAAAACAAGGCATTGCTGTTTCTTTTAAAGATATGGTTTCCG
>JAHAIU010000117.1 GCA_018372555.1 Clostridium sp. | reverse complement strand
GTAGCACAAGTAATTATTAGATGGATATTACAAAAGGGGATAGTAGTGTTCCCTAAGTCTGTTCATAAAGAAAGAATAAAAGAAAATGCTGATGTATTTGACTTTGAATTAACTAATGAAGAAATTGAGTTAATTAATGGAATGAATAAGAATATAAGAACAGGTGCAGATCCAGATACTTTTACTTTCTAAAATGTGTTGACTAAATTAATAATATACTAATAATATAAGAGGTTTTTCAAATGAATTAAAATGGAATATCATCTATGGAATGTTAAACAAATAATAAGATGGTAATAAATAATTAAAAAGATATCTAGAAATAAAAAATAATATCAATTTAAGTACTAAAAGTATAGGAATTGATATTATTTTTTTATATAATCTTATCAAAATTAAACATTCACTAATACTATAAAATTAATAATTTATGAATTTCTATTCCATTTTATGGATAATGAGTGTATAATTTTTTTAGGAGGCATTTGAATATTTATGTATAAAAGAAAGATAAGAAATAGACTTTTAATATTCTTTTTGGTTATTACTTTTTTACCTATAACAACTTTGGGAGTATTTTCAAATTTAATCTATACAAGAATTGTTGAGAATAAAGTTAATCAACATACAGAGCAAATGATAAATCAAATAGAAGTAAATATAGATAATTATATAAATTCAGTAGAAAATATTCTTATGTATATATCTAATTCAGAGGATATAATAAGATTTTTAAATCAATCAGGGCAAGAGCCTCCAATTAATGATTTAGAGGATAGAATAAAGAGAAATTTAAAAGTATATACTGATATAAACTCAGAAATATTTGGCTTATTGATTGTTAATAATGATGATAAATACATAAGTAACGAATTAGATAAAAAAACAAGAGATGATTTAACAAGAGAAACATGGTATATGGAATCTATTAATGAAAGTGAAAATATACATTTCTTTAGTAAACCTATTGGAAGAAATTTGAGATCACATAAAAGTTATAGTGCAGAAGATATAATTTCTATAAGTAAAGCAGTTATAGATAAAAATACTAATAAGCCTATAGGCGTTGTTATGGCAGATATTAATTTAAAAAAGTTTGATGATATAATAAGAGATAATTATATTGGAGAAAAAGGCTTTTTTTATCTTTTAGATAATAACAATAACATAGTGTATTCTCCTGTTAATCCAATAGTATATAGAATAAATAGTACTAATTTTGATAGTAAGACTAACAGCTTTATACGATCAAAAAATGATGAAACCAATAAGAAAAAGTACAACACAACAAATGTAACGGGAAGGAAGAGTATAGGTGTATTTTCATTTAAGGATATATCAAAGGATATAACAATTATGGAAAGGTTTACTTTAACAATAGCTATAGCTACTTCACTTTTAGCTGTATTTTTTTCACTTTTATTTACAAATAGTATTGTAACTCCTATTAAGGAGTTAAAGATTCTAATGAAGGGGGTGGAATCAGGAGATTTAAATTTAAAGTTTGAAGAGGAGAGATATAGTAATGAATTTGGAGAACTTGGTCATAGTTTTAATCATATGGTAAGGGAGATAAAACAACTTATTAATATGGTATATAGTGAACAAAGAAGTAAAAGAAAAGCTGAGATTGAAACCTTACAAGCTCAGATAAAGCCTCATTTTTTATATAATACTTTAGATACTATAGCTTGGATGGCAGAGGATTATAATGCAAAAGATATTGTGAATTTAGTTGGAGCATTAACAAAAGTATTTAGGATTGGATTAAATAAGGGTAAGGAAGTAATTAATATTAAAGATGAAATTCAACATATTAATAGTTATTTAGTTATACAAAAATATAGATATGAAGATAAATTAAGTTACGAAATAAATTTTGATAATGATGTTTTAGATACTTTAATTTTGAAGCTTATTACTCAACCGATAGTAGAAAATGCAATTTACCATGGGATAAAGGAAAAGAGAGGCAAGGGAAGCATAAGTATTAATTTCAGAAAGATTGATGGTGAAATAATAATTACTGTTGATGATAATGGAGCGGGAATGCCAGAGGAAAAGCTTGAAAATATAAATTCCATGTTAGAGACAAGCAATAGTTTTTGTATAGATTCAGTAAGTGGGTCAGGCTATGGAATATCTAATGTCAATACTAGGATCAAACTTACTTATGGTCAACAATATGGACTTCGATACTACAGTAAGATTGGAGAGGGGACTAAGGTAGAAATAAGATTACCATTTGAAAATAATTATAATGGGTAGGAGGGGAATTATCTTTGATTAAAGTTTTAATTGCTGATGATGAGCCGAGAATAAGGAGAGGAATTAAAAGTATAATAGCTTGGGAAGAAGATGGATTTGAGCTAGTTGGGGAAGCTGGTGATGGTGAAGAAGCTCTATGTTTAGCGGAAGAAAGAAAGCCAGATATATTATTATTAGATATTTGTATGCCTTTTTTAAATGGAATTCAATTAATAGAGGCGTTAAATGGGGTTTTATACAATCCAGTTGTAATAATAATATCAGGACATGATGAATTTAATTATGCACAAGCTGCTCTAAGACTTAAAGTTTTTGATTATATTTTAAAACCTATAGATAGAGATAATTTTAAAACTTTGCTTTTTAAGGCAAAGGAAGAGGTTATTTTTAGGAGGAAGGAAAGTGAAAGAGAAAACTTTAAAAATATGGTTCTTGAAAATAATATTTCTTATTTAAAGGATGATTTTTTTAAGTCTTGGGTAAGTGGGAAATTAGATTTTGATGAATTAAAAATGAAAATGAAGAATTTTAATATAAACTACTCTAACAATATGGGACTTGCATTAATAAAAATACTAGAAAAAAATTTTGCTGGTATTGTTAATAAAAATGAAAGAGAATTAATTTCATATGGAATTGTTAATCTTTCAAAGGATTTTATGAATAGCTTTAACAATCTATATGTATTTCAATATTCATCATCTAGAGTAGTGCTATTATGCGAGGTAGAATCTATAAGGTTATGGAAAGATACTTTGTTAAATTTAGAAGAGAAAATTAGTAGTTTATTTAGTATTGATATTATAATTGAAAATTCTTTATCAAGTAAGAATCCTATAGAGATTAAAGATGTCTTTAGTAAATTAAAAAATAATGTTTTAGAAAAAAGCAAGAAAACACCTATAGTTTTAGAGGTTGAGAAATATATAAAAAAGAATTATGGAGATCAAAACTTATCTATTGAGAAGTTATCAAACAAACTTGGAATTAGTCAGACTTATTTAACACGTTTATTAAAAAAGGAGCTTGGAATGAATTTTATTGATTATTTAACTTATATTAGGATTCAAAACTCCATAGAGCTTATGAAGGAGCCTTCTATTAAAATATATGAAATTGCTAGTTTAGTAGGATATAGCACTCAGCATTATTTTAGTAATGTATTTAAAAAGAATATGGGAATGTCTCCAAATGATTATAGGATGTGCATCAATAATGAAGGTTAAATATGAGGATTCTATTTATTTTATTGCTATTATTTTACTTATAGTTTTCTCTATATTTACAATAGGAGTTATTGGTTGTAGCAAAGTAATTATAAATGATGAAGAAGAGGAAAAGACATTTATAATAGGCGTTTCTCAATCTCAATTAATGGAACCTTTGCAAATTAAAACAAATGAAGAGATAAAAAGGGAAGCCAGTAATTATAATAATATTCAAGTGATATATTTAGATGCAGTAGGAAGTGCTAGTAAGCAAATTAATGATATTGATAAGCTTATGAAGTTTGATATAGATTTATTAATTATTTCTCCAGAAAATTCTAAGAGTGTTACTAGTAAGGTTTCACAAGTTTATAAAAATATACCAGTAATAGTTTTAGATAGAGGAGTAGAAGGATATGATTATACTTTATATATAGGGCCAGATAATAGTACATTGGGGAAGCAAGTAGGGGATTGTGTTATAGATTTATTAGGTGAAGATGGTGGTAATATAGTTGAGATAAAGGGAAATTTGGATTCTAATGCAACAATTGAAAGAAGTAGTGGTTTTAGAAGTAAGATTAATCAAAGTAATAATATAAATATAGTTAGTGATATAAGTATAAATTGGAATCGTGATGAAGCAGAAGATAAAATGAAAGAGATTTTTGAGAATAATGATGATATTGATTTAGTTTTTGCTCATAATGATGCAATGGCATTAGGAGCATTTAATGCATATAAAAACTCTAATTATAAGAAGGATGTAAAGTTTATTGGTATTGATGGATTAACAGGAGAAATGGGAGGATTAATTTTAGTTGAAAATGGGATTTTTAATTCAACCTTTACTTGTCCAACAGGGGGAAAAGAAGCAATTCAATATGCAGTCGATATTTTGAATAAAGAAAAGGGAATTCCTAAAAAAGTTATATTAAGAAGTAGCTTAATTACCAAAGATAATATTAATGAGTACACATTACAAAAAGAAACAAATAGAGAAAAGGATAAAATAACTTTAGGATTTTGTAATGTTGGAGATGAAGGTGGTTGGAGAGAAGCTAATGAGAAATCAATAAAAAATTCAGCTAATGATTTTGGAATAGATTTAATATATGCTGAAGCAGATTTAAATTATGAAAAGCAAATAGATATACTAAATAGATTCATAGATTTAGATGTAGATATAATTTCATTTTCGCCTGTTAAGGAAGATGGATTTGAGGAAGTGTTAAAACGAGCAAAAAAAGCTAATATACCAGTTATCTTAGCAGATAGAACTATAAATATAGAAGATAAAACCCTATATAATACTTTTCTAGGATCAGATTTTAGAGAAGAAGGAAGGCGAGCAGCCAGATGGTGTATTGATAATTTAGGAAACGATGTAAAGGTTTTTGAAATTCAAGGGATTTTAGGTTCAACACCAACTACTGAAAGAAAAAAAGGCTTTGAAGAAGTGATAGCATCCTCTAATAATGATATAAAGATAGTTCAGTCTGATAGTGGAGACTATAACTTTGAAGGTGGAAAAAAGGTAATGTGGAATTTTCTTAATGAAAGCTATAAAAAATATAGTGATTCACAAATATTAGTTTTTTCTCATAATGATGATATGGCTCTTGGAGCAATAGAAGCAATTGAGGAATATGGACTTAAGGCAGGTGTAGATATAAAAATAGTATCAATAGATGCTATAAAGCAAGGAATTTTAGCAATGAAAGAAGGGAAAATAAACTGCATTATAGAATGTAATCCACTCATCGGCCCAGAAATAATGAAACTTTCAAAAGATATATTAAGTGGAAAGGATACAACAAGTATGATAATTACAGACGAGAAGATATTCGAAGAACAAGACTTTGATAGAGAATGGTTAAATAGGACATATTAGAATTAAAAACGAAGAATTTGTGATAAAGCTCCTAATGGAGTTTTAAAAAGATTAAATTTCAAAAAAGTTAATTTTAAGGACGAGTTCCTTTAGATTTGAAGTGCTTCTATTAATGTTGCAATGAACTGGGTGCAAAGATAGAATAAAAATTCATAATTCCGAGGAATGAGGAATTATTACCTTTATTTTGGAGAAGTAATTATGTTATGTTAGTAGCTCCGTCGCAAGCTCCAAGTCGCTCTAACACAACATAATTACTTATTTTTTTATTTTGTGCAGAAAATCGAAAATCAGTTAGTTTTTTTATAAATACTTATATGGTAAAAAGTGTTAATATATATATGATATTTATAAAAATTTGAAAGGGGAAATGTAAATGCTAATGAATAAGTTAAAGCGCTGTATATCAACTTTATTGATGCTAGTATTTTTGCTTTCTATGTGTTTTGAAAACGTTGTACGCTCTTTGAACTTAGAATCTGGGGTAAGCTTAAATGATTTACTTTTATATTATGAGTTTAATGAAACATCAGCTACTTCTGGGATCATAATTAAGGATTCTTCTGGAAATGAAAATGATGGGGTGTTAAAGGGAAGTGGTGCAGAAATTAGTGATGGTGTATTAACATTACTAGGGGGAAATGCTAATAGTAATGCAGCTTATGTTGAAATGCCAAAAGGACTTTTGGATGGTAAAGATACTTTAACTATTTCAGTGTGGTTAAAAAATGAAACGGGTGCAGGAAATTATAGCGCTATGTTTTTTGGAACTACAGAAAGTTTACCAACTCAATACTGGCTTTTGAATCCATCAGCGCCTAATGGATGTTTCAAATCTGTATTTACTAATTCCATGAATGCAAGTCAACCATGGTCAACAGAAAGAGGAATTTCATCAGGACAAAAAACCGATAATACTTGGGGTTTATTTACAACGGTAATAACGCCAAAAAATGATAGTAATAATGGTGAATTAAAGGCATATTACAATGGAAAATATATTGGAGGAGATGTTTTAACTAGAAATGTAAGTGATTTTGGTAAGAATTTAGTAGCTTATATAGGAAGATCATCTTATTCAGATATTTTCTATAAAGGTAAGGTGAAGGAAGTAAAGGTGTATAATAAAGAACTTTCAGATGAGGAAATAAAAGAAGATTATTTTAATTTAGCAAGTGAAGAGGCTATAAATAATGCATTATTAGAAGATAGTAATGCTTTAAATATAGAAAATAGCAATATTATTGAAGACATATCCTTACCACAAAAGGGAAGTATAAATTATTCTAAAATAAGATGGACTTCTTCTAATGAAGAGTATATTTCAAATAATGGTGTTGTTAATAGACCAGAAGATAGTGATAAGGAAGTATCTTTAAAGGCAACATTAACATTGGGTGGAAAGAGTATTGATAAAACTTTTAACTTAACAGTTTTATCAAGCAATGTTCAAAATGACTTAAATGAAGTAGTGAGAAATTTTAATTTAAATGTAGGTTATGTAGATAAAGATTTTATATTACCTAATACGGCGGGAAAGGACTCTAAAGTAAAATGGACTAGTTCAAATGAAGACTATATAACTAATGAGGGAAAGGTAACAAGACCTAAGGTGGGGGAAGGAAATAAAGAAATAACTTTAAAGGCTGAAATTGAATTGAATGGTGTAAAGGCTACCAAGGAATTTTTAGTAACAGTAATAGAAGAATATTATGGATATCTAATGAGCTATACAAAATCAGGTAATGGTGTTTTAGATAATAGCTTACACTTAGGTTATAGCAGTGATGGAAGCAATTTTACAGCATTGAATTCTAATAGTGGAATTTTATTTGCTAAAAATACATCCACTACTAAAAATGATAATAAAAATGGACTTAAATCTCCATTCATATTTAGAAAAAATAATGGAGCATATGGAATAATTGCAACCAATAATGATAGCTCTTCATACGTTTATATTTATGAATCCAAGGATTTAATTAATTTTTATAATGAGACTAAGATAACTTTAAATAAAAGTAATATAAAAGTATTAGCTCCCCAATGTTATTATGATAATTCTACTGGAGATTATATTATAAATTGGACGGATGGTAATAATAAGTATAAAAATACAACTAAAGACTTTATAAACATAAGTCAACCTATTGAAGAAGAGTATGAAGTTTTAGGGAAAAATGATAATGTAGTTTTACCTGATAGGGCTATAAATGGAAGTATAATTGAAGTTACAAAGGAGGAGTATTTTAAAGTAGTTAATAAATTAGGTGTTATATATAACACAGGAATAGAAGAGGTTAATATTAACATTTCAAATAATGAAGAGCTTAACTTACCAGAATTAGTAACTGGAAATTATAGTGATGGCTCTACTGCATCACTTTCTGTTGAATGGAGTCAAGAAGATATAGATAAAATTGATTTTAGCAAGCCAGGAGTCTATACAGTAAGTGGCTCTGTTAGTAGAAAAGAATATGAAAATTCATTTATTGAGGAAAAGGCAGATCCATGGATTACAAAAGGTAGTGATGGATATTATTATTTTACAGCATCTTATCCTATGTATGGATCAGGTGATAAAAATGGATACAGCAAGGTTACTTTAAGAAGATCAGAAACAATAGAAGGACTTATGGAAGCAGAGGAAATTACAATTTGGGATAGTAAGAATTCTAGTAAAATATTTAGATATATATGGGCTCCAGAAATTCATGAAATAAATGGAGTTTGGTATGTATATTTTACAGGTAGTACAAGTTCTAATAACGTTTGGGGAATTAAACCTCATATTCTTCAGTGTACAGGGAATAATCCAATGGATCCAAATTCATGGGTAGAAAAAGGAGTATTCCAAACAACTGAGGGAGATAGTTTCTCCTTTAAAGATTTTTCATTAGATATGACTTACTTTGAAAATAATGGTGAGCATTATGTGATATGGGCTCAAAAAGGAGTAGCATCAGATTTATATATGTCAACTATTAATCCAGATGAGCCGTGGAAACTAACATCTAAGCCGATGTTATTGACTACTCCTGAATATGCTTGGGAGAGAATATATGAAAATGTAAATGAAGGGCCAGCTGTAATTAAGAGAAATGGCAAAATATTTGTTTATTATTCAGCTTCT
>JAHAIU010000597.1 GCA_018372555.1 Clostridium sp. | reverse complement strand
CTTAATATCTAATAGTAAATTATCTACAAATATATTAGATAGCTTTAATAATTTTTCATCAAAGGGGAAGGGCTGTGAAGGATTAGTATCTAGTATTGAAACTATATTGCTAAATTCTTGGTTCTCAAAATTACTATTGAAGATTCTATGATTAGTAACTTTTATTGGAACGGTAGTAATAGAGTTTAAGGGATAAGCGTTTTCTTGGCGGAGTACTGAAACTGATAAATATAGAACTAAAAATTTCCGTGATAAATAAGATATATTTACGTTAATATTATTTATAAAGTATAAGAGCTTCTCATTTATGATGCTATTATAGGAGGATATTTTTTCAATAAATAAGTTAAAAGCATAGTTTTCGAAAGGGTTATTTGCTTTTCTTCTTTCTAATTTATAATCAATATTTACATCCATTATTAGTTGTAATTGTTTTATAACAAGCAACCTAAAGATTCTTTCATCCCCCTCAATTTTTATACCTTTCTTTTTTAAAACAGTTAATTTTAAATTCTTTTCCTCTAATATTGTTTTTAATAGCTTTGTATCATTTTTCTTAGTAGTAACGGATAAGCCGAGTTTATTATAAAGGGAAGTTAAATTTACACAATCATTAATTAAAGCACTAATTAAAATAGTATTTATTCTTTCATCTGGTGTGGAAGAATACTGGCTAATAGATAGGGACTTAATAAATTCAGTGTATTCAGTATAGTTTAACGAAGTAGTAAGTACTCCATTATCTATTAAAATGATTTCTTTATTTCTTGAATGTAAATTAATAGTTTCAATTTCTCTTCGGATAGTAGATTCATTTTTATTAAAATGCATTGAAGCATTTTTTATGCTGACTTTTTTCTTATCTAGTATGTATTTGATTAAAGCTAAAGTTGAATTATTAATACCCATATACAAACCTCAAAAATTCATTATATAAATTATAAGTTTAAGGGGAAGTTATTGCAATAATATTTAATACAATTATATCCTTTAATACCTAATAAATACA
>JAHAIU010000116.1 GCA_018372555.1 Clostridium sp. | reverse complement strand
TGGCCTTTTGCACTTTATTCTCTGCAAGCTCCGCTTTCCAGTGTTTTACATGCCCTATCACTTAGCAAAAAATCGGTTCTCGATACCTTTTTAGGCTCTTTCATGCGTATATTATGTATCTTCTTATTATCTCCCTTATTAAAGGAAAAAGCGCTCATGTTAGGCATTGTCGGCGGTATGCTGATCACAACGATTTCCCACGCGATTCGCTTAACACTTGCCTTTAGGCATGATGAGAAAAAAACGCATTTCTTGTCGATGTTTCCTTCTTAATAACAAAAAGACCGTTTTTTTGCAGCATACACAAGAAAACATCTTCGCTTCTTTCTACCCCTTCTTTATGTAAGGCAGCTAATAACCATGATACATCTTGTTGCAGATCATCTATAACACTTTGATTGATAATACCATCGCTAATCAGCGGCTCCGGGTGTCTTACCTTACATTGCTCCTTTTTTAAGATACTTAACTGTCCATTGGTTTCCAAGACTGCAAAAGCAACCTCGTCCGGTGAACAAATATCCCGATTGCGTATCTGCATCATAAGATCATCAATATTATAGCGTTCCTTTTTCATGACTGCTTGATTGATATGTCCGTTATGAATAATAATAACCGGCTTGCCTTCAAAGATCTCCCTTGTTTTTTTACTTTTCAACAAGCACCAAGAAAGCACGATCTGCAACAAAGAGAGCGTAAAAATAGGAACCATGGAGCGCAAAATACTTTTATCGGTTTCGGTTATGGAAAGTGCCAATAGCTCACTCATAACCAAATAAATGACAATATCAAATACGGAAAGCTCTCCAACCTCTCGCTTTCCCATTAACCGCAAAGCAAAAATAATGACAAAATATACAACAAAACATTTTCCCATTAACGTGATATACGTAGCCATTCCACCAATCCTCCTACTTAACATATCCATTTGAACAGCTGCATACAATACATTGAGGTGATTTTCTTGAAAAAAGTATTAGATAATGACTGGAAAGACTTATTGGCAGAAGAATTTGAAAAAGAATATTATCAAAACCTTAGAAGTTTTTTAATTTCAGAATATGAAACAAAGACGATTTATCCAAATATGAATAATATATTTAATGCCTTAAGGCTTACTCCATATAAAGATGTTAAAGTCGTTATATTAGGGCAAGATCCATATCATGGTCCTAATCAATCCCACGGTTTAGCATTTTCAGTGAATAAAGGCATAAAAATTCCACCTTCATTACTAAATATATATAAAGAGTTGAACTCCGATTTAGGTTGCTATATACCTAACAATGGATATTTAGAAGACTGGGCAAAACAAGGTGTGCTATTATTGAATACTATTTTAACTGTAAGAGCTCATGAAGCTAACTCTCATAGAAATATGGGTTGGGAGATATTCACCGATAAAATAATATCTTTATTAAATGAGAGAAAAGATCCCATAGTATTTATTTTGTGGGGAAATCCATCAATAGCTAAAAAGAAGCTTATAACTAATAAAAATCATTTTATAATAACATCCCCACATCCAAGTCCACTGGCAGCCTTTAGAGGTTTCTTTGGAAGCAAGCCATTTTCTAAAACAAATGAATTTCTAAAATCTATTAATAAAACACCTATAGATTGGCAAATTAAAAATATTGATTAACAAAATGGATGTTGTATAAACTAACAATTACAACATCCATTCTTATATATCTAAAGAATTTCTTCCATTAAAACTTTCAAATTCTTTTTAAGATCAATTAAAAGATTCTTCCCCTCTTCTGTAGCCTCATAGTATTTTCTTATTTTACCACCAACTATCTTATCTTCTCTTATAAGTAAACCTTCATCAACCATAGTCTTTAATATTGGATATATAGTACCAGGACTAACATTATAGCCATGCTCCTTTAGCTCCTCTATCATCCAACTTCCATAAAACTTATCTTCACTACCATGATGTAAAATATGAATATATATAAGTCCACTAAATATTTTCCTTACTATTTGATCTTTCAAAATTTCATCCCCTTATTTATTTAAGTTACAATTATTAATATCATATCTCTTTTATAAATACATATAAATCATTTTTAAACATCATTTAATATTTCAATTGTTTTCTATCATTAAAGAACTTTTTATAGCTTAAGTATGTTGCTATCATAACTGAAAGTGAAGTAGATGATAATATCATAAAAGTAACCATTATTTGAAACTTTACTGCTACTAGTGGAGAAACTCCCCCTAAAATTAAACCTGTCATCATTCCCGGAAGAGATACAATACCTAAAGTTTTTGCTGAATCTATGCTAGGCATTATAGATATCTTTATACTTTCCCTTATTATATCCCTAGAGGCTTCCTTTATATCTGCGCCTAATGCTAGTTTAACTTCTACTAAAGCCCCATTATTTTTGTAGCTTGAATTTAAATTTTTATAAGATAATGATAAAGCAACCATAGAGTTACTTACTACCATCCCAGCTACAGGTATGATTTCACTTGGAGTAAATTTAATAGCATTAGATAACACTAATACAGTAATAGTTATGCTTGTACCAACTAAGATTGAAATAAATGAAATCAATAATTGTCTTTCTATACACAATTCTTTTTTCCTAGTATTTAGCGAAGCATTAAATATCATTATTATAATTAGTAGTATTGTATATATTGGTTTCTCAAGTCCAAAAATAAAATCTAACAAATATCCTACTATAATAAGTTGGATTACAGCTCTAATAACACTAAAAATTATATCTCTACTTAAATCTAACTTATCTTTATATGATATGAAAACTGGAATAGCAACTAACATTGATGATATAACTAAAGCTTCTGTACTCATCTTTCAATCACCTCCATATCTTCAATCTTCCCATTTTTAATATAGATCTTTCTATTGAAAATCCTCTTACTTTGCTCTTCATCGTGAGTAACCCAAATCACTGTTACGCCTTCTTTATTTAAAAACTTAATGTAATTCTCAACAATCATTGTGTTATTACTATCTAAAGCTGAAGTTACCTCATCTAATAATAATATTTCAGGAGTAAAAATTAAGTTTCTAATAATGCTATTCTCTGCTTTTCACCACCTGATAATAAATTTATATCCTTATCTAAATATGATTTATCTAAAGAAAAATCAATTAAAAGCTTATATATCCTATTATTATCAATTTCTTTATTTCTTATTTTAAAGGGAAAACATAAATTTTCATAAACATCCTTTCCAAAAAGATATGGTGTTTGAGTGCAATAACTAATGCTTCTCCTAAGATCTACAGGATTATATTCTAAATAATTTTTATTATTATATTCTATACTTCCAGCTGATGGAGAAATTAAATCTGCACATAATCTAAGAATTGTACTTTTTCCACTTCCAGACTCTCCAACTATAGAAATGCATTCTCCCCTTTCTATAATTAAAGATACATTGTCAACTATTGTATTATCTTTATCTTTAAAAGTAAGATTTCTTATATTTAATATTCCCATAAATTCACCCTCCCACTAATATCATAATCCGATATCGTAGTTTGATATTATCATGTAACACTGTTTTTTACAAATAAAAATAACACATTGCTACTAATTTAAGCTGCAATATGTTATTAATTATCCTATATATTTAATATAGTGAATATTATTACTTTTAATTTACATAACTTCATGTACTAAAGCCTTTAGACCTTTCTTTAATCTATTAAATAATATTAATGCTAACTGTACGTAAGTCAGACCATTTCCAATAGAGCACTTAACTTTCTATTATTTTAAAACTACTTTCAGTAACTTCTTCCTCAATTGCGCATTATATTATTAATTTTCAATTATTCGCCAGCTTCTTATATTTTCTTTAGAAGGTTATCCCTATTATTTTTATCCATTAATATCTACTTATATATAACATGCCTTAATTTTTTATTAATAGTTTTATATCTATACAATCCTAAAACTATTGGCATTAACCCTAAAATTATAAATATTATCCCTAATATATATGTAGCTGTAGTATCGAATAACTTTATTAATGATATTGCTACTGCAAGAAGACTAATTCCTGTTCTAATATAAGCTAGCAATGTCCTCTCATTTGCTAGCAATGTTCTATCTGCAGCTAAAAAATCTCTTAATATCATTTCTTCTTTTTTAAAGTTATAGACAGCTTCTTCTTTTACTATTTTAGATTCTCTAATTGTGTCACTCTTTATTTCACTCACGCTAATAACCTCCTATAATAACCAATTATTAAGTTTAATCTTCAATTATAGAAATAGTTACTTTATCTAATAAATCTTGAACTACATCTAATTTAACCGAACCCGTCTCCTCTTCCAGTGCGTTTGCAGTTCCACAGGCAGATGCAAGCCTTAAGACATGTTCTATTTCATATCCTCTTTCGAGACCTATTGCTGCACCTGCTACATATGAATCTCCTGATCCTACTGGATTTACAGCATTAATCTTAGGAACCGTTACTTTATAATATTTACTCTTATAACCTATTACTGATCCTTCCTCTCCTAATGAAATTGCAACTAACTCCACACCCATTTTATGAAACTCTTTAATTTCCCTAACAGCATCTTTATAACTTTCTATAGTTCTTCCAGTTAAAAACTCTATTTCATCCTTATTAGGTTTAATAAAAAATGGCTTTCCTACAATGCCTTCTCTAAGTAAATCTCCACTTGTATCTAATAAAAACTTTTTATTCTTACTATTAGCTATCTCTATTAGCTTCTTATAAAAATCCTTAGGTATATTTCTAGGAGCACTTCCTGATGCTACTACTATATTAGCCTCTTCTAATAATTCACTATACTTCTCTATGAAGCTATTTTGCTCTTCCTCTGTAACTTCAGGACCCGGCTCTAAAATTTCTGTTTGAATTAAGTCATCAGTAATTATGGCTATGCACTCTCTTGTATCACCTTTTATATTTATAAAATCTTGGTTTATTCCATACTCTTCTAGCTTGTTGTGTATAAACTCTCCTGTTTTCCCACCTAGAAATCCAGTAACTATACATTCTTCTTTTAATATTGTCGATACATTTGCTACGTGAATCCCTTTACCACCTGGAGTATTTTCAACACTCTTAGCTCTCATTACTAATCCCTTATTTAAATCATCCATAACATACTTTTTATCTACTGACGCATTTAAATTAACTACTAGTATCATAATAACTCCTTACAACTAAGCTTTTCCATTGCTTCCACAAACTATAATTTTATGTTCAACTACTTTTTTCATAGCTTCTTTTCCTGGTGCCATATACTTTCTTGGATCATTAGCATTAGGATTTTCTATAAAGTAATTCTTTACCGCATCTGAAAATGGAATCTTTAAGTCAGTTGCTACATTTACTTTACATATTCCAAGAGAAATTGCTTTTTTAACCAATTCATCTGGTACATCTGATGCTCCATGTAATACTAATGGTACATCTACCATATCTCTTATTTCTTTTAGCCTATCTAAATCTAACTTTGCTTCTCCATTATATAATCCATGTGCTGTTCCAATCGCTACTGCTAGTGAATCTATTCCTGTTCTTTCTACATATTCCTTTGCTTGCTTTGGATTAGTATACCTAGTATCTTTTTCATCTACTATTAAATCATCTTCTTGTCCACCTAATCTTCCAAGCTCTGCTTCTACTGTTGCATCGTATTTGTGTGCATATTCAACAACTTTTTTAACTATTTCTATATTTTCTTCAAAAGCCTCATGAGAGGCATCTATCATAGTTGATTTAAATCCTAAGTCAACAAAGTGCTTTATTTCATCTATTACTTCAAAATGATCTAAGTGTATTGCAATTGGAATATTATATTTTTCAGCTGCTGCTTCTGCCATTGCTACTATAAATTCTCCGCCTGCATATTCAATAGTTGATGGAGTTCCAGCTAATATTACTGGTGATTTTAGCTCTGCAGCTGTTTCTACAGTTACTTCTAATGTTTCTAAGTTATGAATATTAAAGGCTGGTACTGCATATCCCTCTCTTTGAGCTTTTTTCAACATTTCTCTTGTTGATAATATACTAGTCATGATATTCTCCCCTATCCCACTTTTCAATAAACTCATCAAAATAATGTTCATCACCATTTGCATAATCTTTTTCTATCATATTGTTCAGCTTTTCTACCATTTTCTTATTTTCTTCTGTAGGATTAAACTTTGTTTCAAGAAAAACATCTATAATATTTTCCATAAGTCCAATACCAGTTATTCTTCCACCAAATCCTAATATATTTATATCTAAATTTTCTTTTGAATATCTTGCAGTTTCTACATCTCTTACTAATGATACTCTGGCTCCCTTTATCTTGGCAGCTGAATTAGTAATTCCAACACCTGTTCCACAAATTACTATTCCTAAATCTGCTTCTCCATTAACTACTTTTTCTGCAGTCTTCTTTCCATAGATAGGATAATGAGTTCTTACTTTGTCATATGTTCCATTATCTATAACTTCATGCCCCTTAGATTTTAAATATTCTACAACACTATCTTTAACTTCTGTTACTATATGATCGCAACCAACTGAAATAATCATTTCTTCCCCTCCTATGCCATCTTGTTTAACATATCTATTCTTATTTGATGCCTTCCACCAGAATAATTAGATAAAATAAAATTCTCTGCTATTTTCTTTGCAATTTCTATGGATGTTACCTTAGCCCCAATTGCTATTATTGAAGTATTGTTATGGTCTCTAGTCATTTTTGCAGAATGCTCATCTTCAACTTGTGCACAAATTATTCCCTTATGTTTAGTACAGACATTAAAGGACCCTGTTCCATATTCATCTATAACTATTCCCTTATCTCCTTCATGATTAAGAATAGCTTCTGCTACTAAATTTGAAGACTCATAGAAATCTAAATCTTTTCCTTGAGATTTATCTATTACCTCGTATCCATTTTCTATAAGATATAATTTTATAGAGTCTTTAAAATCCTTACTTTTATA
This sequence comes from Clostridium sp., assembly GCA_018372555.1. Taxonomy (GTDB): domain Bacteria; phylum Bacillota; class Clostridia; order Clostridiales; family Clostridiaceae; genus Clostridium. The sequence continues at coordinate 1,528 of JAHAIU010000116.1, read as the reverse complement.
ATCTGCTGAAATAATTATCTTCATAAAATACCTCCTACTTTAAATTCAATCTTTCTAATTGCTCTTCTGGAGCATCCATTTCCTTTAATGCTCTAATCATAAGCTTCTTATATTTATCTTCTAAGTCATTATTTTTTATAGACTTTATTTGCTGATAATCTTCAACGATATTAAATAGCTTATCTTCATTTGTATACTCTAATGCATTCTCTACATTATCAAGAATTGAAGGATTATAAATCTTTATCTTATAAACGGGATAATTTGTTCTACTAATAAATCTTCCCATCTCTATTTCTTCTTGCTTATCTTTTCCTAGATATTTTCTTATAGTTGTAGGAATGCAGGTATATTCATAACATGGTTGATTTTCTTTATTAGGAGCTCTAAAGTATGTATAGTCTCCATCTGTTATATTTACGGCTACTCCATGATATCCATATAATGCATAATCCCTTTTATATTCTTTTCCATCAACTATATCTTTCCAAGAAAATCCTTGCACATCTTTTGGAATATCTATATCAGAATAATCTAAAACCGTTGGCATAATATCTATATTTTGAGTTAATAAATTCACTCTTTCTCCAGCCATTTTTCCTTCTGGGAATCTTACCAATAGTGGTATATGAGCTAGTTCATTGTACATATGCATATAGTTTTTACCAAAATAATTTCTTTCTCCTAAGAAATATCCATGATCTGTAGTAACTATAATCAATGTATCATCATATAAATTTAAATCTTTTAATTTCTTAATTAACCTTCCAAAATGATTATCTGTCATTGTAAGTAATGCAGCATATCTTTTATTTATATACTCTAAAGCATCCTCTGGAACATCTACTTCTTTATAATTCGGTATTTCAAAATAAGGTCCATCATACTTAGAATCATAAATGTCCATATACTCATCTGGTACATCAAAAGGCTCATGTGGATCGAAAGTTTCTACCATTAAGAAAAAGTCATCATGATCCTTATTATCTTCTAACCACTCACATGCTGCACTAAAAGTCTTTGGAGTAGGATACTCTTCCTCTTGTCTATCCCACTTAGTCCTATTCCATTGATACTGTCTTCTAAGCTTTCCATAATAATCTTTTGGCATACATGTTGGATCATCTATTCTAGATATCCATGGGTCCCCCTCTTGACCTCTATAAAAATCCCATGTTGTAAATTGTTGTACATATCCCTCTCCACCTAACCTGAAATAGTGAGGGTGATCTGTTACTATATGACTAAATACATCTTTTTCTGCTAAAACTTCAGGTAATGTAATATCGAATGGCTCTATTGGCCCCCAAGATCTTTCTAAAAAATTTAGTCTTCCTGTAAGTATATCTCTTCTTGCTGGCATACATGGCGCAGATCCAACCCAATGATTATCAAAAGTAGTAGCTTCCTTAGAGAAGTTCGTTATATTAGGTGTTCTTACCCAGGTGTTTTTATTGTAAACTTCCATCATATCTCTTTTTAAAGTATCCATTAATATTACAACTGTTCTCATTTTATATCCTCCTAT
>JAHAIU010000115.1 GCA_018372555.1 Clostridium sp. | reverse complement strand
CATAAATAACATCATATTCATTGAGTTTACTAAAAAGTTTAAATATATTTAAAAAATAGTATATTGATAGTGGCTTTTTTATATTAGTTTGAATCGGTATAAATGTATAATTCATTCCTTCAATTTGCCTATTATACTCTTTGCCAATTACATGTTCTGATTTATCATCCACTACTCCAAAAAGCGTTATTTCATTATCTTTATTATATTTAATGATTTTCTCTATATATTGAGATACTCCTCCTGGGGAAACCTTATTAAGATCTCCTGAATGTAAAATTGCTATCTTCAATATCTTCATCTCCATTCATACTGATCATAGCCACAATAATAGCTAAATATGTTGCAGACATAGCATCAGGAAATACATGCCCAGCTAAAAAGCTAAATAAAATCATAGCACTAACTGCTATAAGTTCGGCTGTTAATCTATTTTTTATTATTTTTTTAATATTTTTAACTACTATATAAATAACAATACCAAAAGTCAGTAGTACTCCTATTACACCATAAGAAAATAGAATGTCAAAAAAATCCATTTCAATATTCTTAATAGTTGGGTAGCCAAGTGCTATAGAAATTAAATATTGATTAAAATAACTACCTATCCCCAAAAATAATGATAACATTGATAAATTGTTCATGAAACCATCAAATCCTACTGAGAGAAATTTATCTCTACCACTTAAAATAAATGTAATTATAGATTGAGACTCTTTATTTAGAAAATATAGTTGATGATTAATAATCGCATTTATTTTTTCATTAAATATAATGAATAAAATAAGTGCTAACCCTAGGGCTATACCTATCCATTTTAATAGTGACTTTTTATTAAAATTTCTAAATTCAATTATTATCTTAAGAATAAAATAAAATGGAATAAACATTATGCTAGCTTTAGAACCTAGAAATAGTAATATTAAAATAAGCATTAATCCCTTTAAAATATCTAGCTTTTTTTTGCTTTTAAAAGTATTTTCCATCTGAAAAATAAACAACACAATAACTACTATATTAAAACTATTATTTGCATTAAATACAGACTTATATCCTGCCCCAGAATAAATCTGTCCTCCTAATCCAAAGACAAGGCCAACTATGTATATTATTAGTAATAAATTTATTGATATATCAATAACTCGCTTTAACCCCTTATATGTGATCAGTCTGTCTCTCCACATACTTATAAGCCCAAGCACTATGGTTGGCATCAAAGCAATCTTAGCTATTTCTATTACATCAAATATAATTCCTTTTATCGTATAATGATTATTATAATAGGAAATTAAAATATTTGCACAAACATATATACAAATTATTAAAAATAAATATCTATTCTTATTATTTTTAATAATTAAGTACAATGCAAAATAAGCAATTAAAAAACCTCTAAACAATATTCCTAAAACACTTCTCTCTATACCAAAAGTATTAATCATCACACCTGTAATAGCATCAATTATCAAAGTTAAGCTTAATAATACTAAAATCACTTCTTCTCTATAGACATTAGTCTTTATATTATGAAGATAATCTAATACTTTATTTTCAAACATTTAATTCTCCTTATGTAATAAATTTAAAAGTTTCTTTGCTTCTTTATTCCACTTAAATTCAGAAGCTCTTTCCTTAGTAGCTTTAAAATTATATTCGGAATTCTTTAAAGCTAAACCTAGTTTGTTTTTTAAATCACATAAATCACAGCTTTTAAAATAAATTATTTCATCTCCGCATACTTCTTTCAATACATCTATATCAGAACATATAACTTTCGTTTCCATATACATAGCCTCAATTGGTGGAATGCCAAACCCTTCATAAACTGAAGGAAAAACAAATACTTTACTATTATGATATATATATGGAAGATACTCATCTTCTACAAAACCTGTAAATATAATATCTTTCTGTATATCTTCCATTTGAAGCTCCTTTAATATATTTTCAAATTTCCACCCATTCCTGCCAACAATAATCAATTTCTCTTTTGTTATTCCTTCCTTCTTAAGTTCAGAGTATGCTTTTAGGAGAAGTTCCAAATTTTTTCTTGGCTCAAGTGTTCCTAAACATAGAATATAATCTTCCCCCAAAGAATATTTTTCTTTAATTCTAATATTAAGTTCCTCATTAAAATTAAAATTTTGAAAAACATCAGAAATTCCATTATTAATCACAGAAATTTCTTTTGGATTAAACTTTTTCAAAATATCCTTCTTTGAACTGTTAGAAACTGTAATTATACAATCGCTTATTCTCATAGCATTAATTATTGAATTTTTAAAATATATCATCGAACTTTTCTTCATAGTCTCTGGAAAAAGAAAAGCTGTTAAATCATGAACAGTATTTATTATACCTTTTTTTCTAAAAATAATTGGACTTGGAAAAGCTAGAAATAAATATTTATCTGCCTTTATTTTAAATAGTTCTAAAGGTAGTCTCATTTGATTAAAAATCAGTTTATTTTTACCTTTAACTACTATATACTTAATATTATTATTGTCACCTATCTTAACAAAGTCTCTAAATACTTCATTTTTAAATATTAAAATATATTCATTTTCTAAGTCTTGCTTAATTAAATTTAATGATATATTTAAAGCATATCTCTCAAGTCCAGAAAAATTATCATTTAATGAAGTTAAATCTATTGCTATTTTCATAAGATTAAACCTTTCTATATTTTAAATAAACTTTTATTATTTTCAAATCATCTACAAAATACCTTTTAAACATTCTTTTTGGTTCCTTAATAAATCTATAGAACCATTCTAATCCACTTTTTTGCATCCATAATGGTGCTCTCTCTACATTGCCCGCTTCAAAATCTATACTTGCACCTATAGCTAGTGATACTGGAACCCCTAATGCATCCTTATATTTATAGATAAACTTTTCTTGCTTCGGTGCCCCTAATCCAACAGCTAATATATCTGGTTTAGCCTCTTTTATTATAGAAATTATTTTTTCTACTTCATCATTATCTTTTTCAAATCCGTAACTTGGTGAATATATACCAGCGATTTTTAACCCAGAATATTTTACTTCTAAATTTTCTGCTGCTTTGATTGCTACTCCTTCTGCTGCACCTAAAAGAAATATACTATATCCTTTTTTTGCAGATATATCACACAATTTAGGAAATAAATCCGAACCAGATACCTTTTCTTTAATTGGTGTATTTAAGATTTTAGAAATCCACACTAGTGGCATTCCATCTGTTAGTATTAAATCCGCATTTTCATATACTTCCTTAAACTCAATATCATATTCCAATTTAACTATATGATCTACATTAGGTGTAACTACATATGAGGGTTGTCTTTTATCTATTAATTCCTCAATCTTTTGAATACTTTCCTCCATAGTTAAATTATCAACTTTAGTATTAAGAAATTCTACTCTTCCCATAATCATTACCTTTCATCATTTAACAAGATCTTGATAATCCTTTAAATTTTCCATATAGCTTTTATTAACAATATAAATTGTCTCTTCTGTTTCAATAGCAAGAATACCATCTACTCCAAGCATTACAATGTTTTTTTCATTATTTACTACCATATTTGATTGCGACTCAATAGCCTTAACCTTCTCTGATAATATATTATTATTTATATCCTTATCCCTATATCTTTCCACAGACTTCCATGTTCCAATATCATCCCATCCAATTTCAGATGGATATACATATATATCATCACTTTTTTCTAACACAGCATAGTCTATTGATATTGAATCTGTATTTATATAATTTGTATTTATATAATCTTGAATTTCCTTTTCATGAATGTTTTGCAAGTTATGCAATGCTTCATAAGTTCCAGGAATATATTTTTTTATTTCATTTAATATATGTTCAGTTTTCCACAGAAACATCCCGCCATTCCATAAATAAGTGCCTTCCATTAAATACTTCTGAGCAAGTTTTAAGCTAGGCTTCTCGACAAATTTATTAACCTCTCTAACTTCCTCATCAATTTTTTTCCCATAATTTATATATCCATATCCAGTCTCTGGTCTATCAGGCTTCATTCCTAAAGTTAAAATAGCATATCTATTTTTATCTAAAAACTTTGTTCCACTTTTTATTATTCTTCTAAATTCTTCTTCATTCTTTATAAGGTGATCTGATGGTAAAACAACCATTGTTGAATCCTTATAATATTTATTAATAATAAATGATGATAGAGTGATACATGGCGCTGTATTCCTTCCTTCAGGCTCTATAATAATATTTTTTGCAGGTAATTGTGGTAACTGTTCTTTAACTAAATCTATGTATCTTTCTCCAGTACAAACAAATATTCTTTCTATTGGAATTATTGGAAGTATTCTATCTACAGTCATTTGTATCATAGTTTTATCTCCAACTAATTTTAAAAACTGTTTTGGCTTTTCCTCAGTTGATAAAGGCCAAAACCTCGTGCCTTTCCCTCCAGCCATTATTAATGCACATATATTCATAAGTTATCCTCCAAAAGTAGTATTTGTATCTATTTACGCAGCGTTTTCATCTCCAAATAAAACAAAAAAAGTTTTAAAAATAAGTTTTAAATCCAAAAAAAAACCTCTTTTTCGTACATATTTAACATCTAACTTCATCCATTCTTCAAAATCTATACTATTTCTACCAGAAACTTGCCAATAACAAGTTAATCCTGGTTTCACTTCAAGTCTTTTTAACATCCAACTTTCAAACTTCTTTACCTCATTTGGTAAACTTGGTCTGGGTCCAACTAAACTCATTTCTCCCTTTAAAACATTTAACAATTGTGGTAACTCATCTATACTTGTCTTTCTTATAAACCTTCCAACTTTAGTTACCCTTGGATCATTCTTCATCTTAAACATAGGACCAGACATCTCATTTTGTTTTGATAACCTTTCCTTTAATTCTTCTGCATTAACTACCATTGATCTAAATTTATACATATTAAATTCTTTACCTCTTAGACCAACTCTTACCTGTTTAAAAAATATAGGTCCCTTTGATTCTATACTTATTAAAATCCCTACTAACAAAAAAATTGGACTCAGTATTATAAGTCCAATCAATGAACATATAATATCTAAAGTTCTTTTAAAAAATTTATAAACAAAATGATTTTCTTCATTATTTGTCCTAACATTAATATCTATATTACCCATCATATCCCCCTAATAAATATTAAAGTTTCAATTATATTTATATAATATTCTATTTTAGCGCAATGATAATTATATCATATACATTAATTAAATAAAAGCTTGTACTTTTTCGCAAAATTAATGCATTTTGTGAAATAATAAAATCATTATAATTACATTAAATATTTAAAAATTTTAATTACACATAATTACATTCATATTATTATTGTATCCCTTTTTTTATTTTTAAACTTTTAAGTCGAAAAAAATATGTTCTATATCCAATAATTAATACTGAACATAGAACCTATTTCTATCTATCAATTAATGCTTTAACTTTACTTAATACAATATCTTTTAAATAATTAAAGGTTTCATCCTTAAGAATAATCAATATTCCGAAATATAAAATACTACATACTCCCATGCTTACTAATGTGTATATAACAAGATTGCTTATTAAATATTTAATTAAATATATAATAGGAATGAATAATAATGATATAAATAAATATTTAAGTTTAGATATTGAAAACAAATTTATTTCTAATTTTAGTTTAAACCTAACATAAAGATATTCACCTATTACTAATAACGCATTAGCAAAAGTAGTAGTTATGATTGCCGTAGTTGCTGTGAAATATTTTAATTGAACTAATATAATATTTAATACTAAGTTAATTATTCCAGCTACAAATACAATCTTAACTTGAGTCTTCTCTTCTCCTCTAATATATAACACTTGATTACTTATTATATTTTCATAAGCAATAGTTATCATATAAATAGCGAATACTCCTAAGACTGAAGCTGCACTTATGAATTCTGCTCCTCCATATATTGCAACTATTTCATAAGATAGACAACTCATCCCTATAGCTGCCGGAAAAACTATAAGAAAATACATACTAGTAATCCTATTTAAAAGTGATAAATAATCTTCATCCTTTTCCTTCGATAAATAATTGGATAATCTCGGTATAGAAACATGGACAACTGTAAGCATAAAGGTACTCACTATAGTAACTATCCTCTGCGCCAAACCATAGTAACTAACTGATTGCATATTCACGAATTCACCAAGCATAACCCTATCTAATTGAGTATATAAAACATTAGCATTCGATAATATTACAACTAAAAACATAGGTTTTATATGACGCTTTATTTGAATTTTATCAAATCTAAATTTTATTTTAGATTTAACATAAATAAAACTAATTAGATTATTCAATATATTTGATATCACCATAATTACTAAATAATCCATATAATTATCTGCACTCTTTAAGAAAATAAATATACAAACTGTATATATAGCTCGTATTGCTATTGTTTTAATAGTTATAAAATCATAATTTTCAAGTCCTTCATTTACCCACTCTACATAAAATGCATTTGCTAAAAAGTTAAATGCAGTTATTAAGCAAGTTGAATAAAAAACTTCATCAGAATATCTATAATTTACAAATAGCACATACCCTATTGTTGATAATAGATTTGTAACTACAGTAATTGAAAAGAGACTAGTAAATGCCCTTTCTAACTTTTCCCTATCATCTCTAACTCTACTTATTTCTCTTATTCCATACTGATAAATTCCAAAAGAAGCAAATATAAAAAAATACTGATAAATAGAATCAGTAAAATTTATATATCCATTAAGGGTATCCCCTAATTTTCTATAAACATATGGACCTATTAAAATTGGAATAATAATATTAAATAAATTAAGAATAAGCTTAAAAATTATATTTTTACCTATTGATTTAGACATCTTTTAACTCTACCCCTTCTTCACTCTTATAAAAAATCTCAATTTTATTTGAGTGACTAAACCTTTCATTTTCTGGTGGTAAAGAAAGATAATCTCCATACATATCAGTCAAAATAGACTCTGGATTATTTGGCCCCATAAACTTTTTACCTTCAAACTCAATTTCTTTTAAAGGAAAAATATCTTCTTTTTTATAGATATGCTTAAAGCATAAATCTATACCACCCAAGTATAAGTCATCATAACTTCTACATTTATATATAAAAAAATTTTCAACTTTTTTTCTACCTTTAATCCCTAAAACATTCGTACATAAATATACTAATGGATAAATAAGTTTCCTCTTTATAGATAGATCTTTGTATTTCTCGTCTACAATAGCAGATCTTTCTACTATATATTTATATATATTTTGTAGTTTATAATTTATCTTTCCTTTTGGTAATTTATCTAAAGGAAATACATCAATATATATACCATTATTAAAACTTTCCTCTCCAGTTTCAACTACCTCCACATACCTACTATTATTATACCTTATCTTCATAGGTATATAATAATATTTATAGTGCTTATCAGTTTCTGGAGTTTGTAAAAAGTAATCTTCTTTAAATTTATTATGTAAAGATTTTAATTCTTCAAAGTCCTCCCTTGGCATAGATACATCAATATCATCATCCCATGGAATAAATCCTTTATGTCTAATTGCACCTAATAAAGTTCCCCAATCTAAAAAGTATTTTAAATCATTTTCCCTACATACTCTATCAAATTCAATTAATATATCTAGCATTACAAACTGACCTTCTCTTAATGAAAGTTCTTTCTTATAAATCATATTTTATCCTCCAAAAAAAGTAAGCAAATTCTCATTTCCTTATTTTACCATATATAAAAGTTAATATCAAATTTCTAAATTTCTTATTTTACTATGAATTATAGTCAATACCAACTTGGTATTTATTATCAAGTTATATTTAATAATAATTCCCAAAATTATATTTTATCTGATATAATATAACAGTATTTAACAAAAATATCATTAAACTTTAATATTTATTACAATTTTGGAGGATGATCTATGAAGAAATTTTCTAGAAATAAAAAAATATTAATTTCTATACTTTCTGTTATTTTAATTCTTTTTGCCATTGGTGGAGGATATACATATTACCTTTCAAGTAAAGTTAATAGAGTAGATGTAGATAGACAGGATGTTGTTGATACTGGTAAGGAATTACCTAAAGAAGCTTCAGATGTTATAACTATAGCTCTTCTTGGTAGCGATTATTCAGAGTATTATGATATAAGTTCTTCAGATGCAACTATGATTTTAGCTATAAATACTAAAAATAATACTATAAAACTTGGTTCTTTAATGCGTGATATATACCTTGACTTACCTGATGGTGGAAAAAGTAACTTAAATTATAGTATATTAGAAGGTGGCCCTAGTTCACTACTTAAAACCATAAATTATAACTTTAATTTAAATATTGATAAATTTGTACATGTTGACTTAGAAAGACTTCCTAAGATAATTGATTTATTAGGTGGCGTTGAAATGGAAATCACTGAAGATGAACTTAAATACATAAATGGATATATTGATAATATAGATGAGAATAATGGAACAAAAACTGAACA
>JAHAIU010000596.1 GCA_018372555.1 Clostridium sp. | reverse complement strand
TAAAGCCCTAGTATTTATAGTATTAATTTTAATAAATCCTAAACTTACAATTATAAAAAATATAAAAACTCCTAAAATTACTTTCTTATTAAACAAAATGGCACCCCCTAGTTTTTATATCTAAAGGATGCTCATAAAAATTAATTTTTATTCATTTTTATCTATTTAAATACTCAGCAATTATCCTTGCAATATACTTACTTGTTAATTTCGCTTCTTGTGCTGTATTTACATTAGAACCATTTTCTATAAGTATAAAATTATCACTTAAGCTATAATTAATAGCTGTTGCTGCTGGATCAATTTCATGAATATCCCTTATTAATCCTGGGAATAACTCATTTCCTATATTATATAGATTTTCAACAAATGCTTTATTCGCACCATACCTACTACTATTAGGCGCAGTAACAAACATCATTTTAGCTATATTCTGATCATTCATATTCATCGTATATACATTTTTTAATTGTTCTGCTCTAGCACCATCAACTCCATCTCTATGGAGATCAATTATCACTTTAAAATCACCATATTTATCTAAATATTTTTTAAGGGTTTCATTAGACCTAGCATAGCTATCATTATAAGAAACGCTATGATTAGTCTTATCATGCAGCACTGAAATACCATATCCTTCTTCTAGTTCTTTTGCTAAAACATCTCCAACCCCTGATATATTAAAATCATTATCAGTAGTTAAAGCATCTCTTTCAGCGAAATTCTCTGTGGTATGAGTATGGAAAATAAGTACTTCTGGCTTAGTATTATCTAATGTTTTCTTTAATGAAGGGTCATAGGCTGCACTTACCTTATTAAGCTCAGCAATCTCCTCTGGAGTCATTTTAGCTATACTATTATTATTTAAAGAAAATGGTGTTAACTTACTAATGGGAGTTCTTAACGAATCATTCCCTAATATGCTATTAAACAAGCTAACTTCTTTAGCAACTATGCTATATCCATTCATTCCCTTTATTCCTAAAGCTTCAAGTACAACATTTTTTAATGATAAATG
>JAHAIU010000595.1 GCA_018372555.1 Clostridium sp. | reverse complement strand
ATTAAGAAAATAGCTATTGCAGGGGGAGTTGCTTCTAATTCAGCATTAAGAGAATCCTTAATTAAGGCAGCGGAAAAGGAAGGTATAGAAGTATTATTCCCATCACAAGTATTATGTACAGATAATGCAGCTATGATAGGTAGTGCAGCTTATTTTAACTTTATAAATGGAAGTGAAGCAAAGCTAGACATTAATGCAAAGCCAAACTTAAAGTTATAGGGGGGAGTGAGAAGTGAAACTTTTACCATATTCAAATGGTGTACGCAAGGTTAATATGAAAAAAGAATTAAAACCGCAAGACATTGCTAAGAATATTATTGTAGGGATATTAATAGCCTTAGCAATAGGTTTTATATATCAAAGAATAAGTAACTTTATTGCAAAAGAAACTTTAAAAGAAAGAGTTGATTATGCAAGAGTAGATGATAAAAGATTAGATTATAAACTTAAAGGCGAAGGAAAGTATACTGTAGTTTTTGATGGTAATATAGGAAGTACTTTAAATCAATGGAATGAAGTAATTGATATACTAGATTTTGAGTATGGGGATTTAAATACCTTTGTGTATAACAGGAGTGGTTATGGTTTCAGTGATGCGAGTAAACATAAGACTCCAAAGGAGCAAGCAGAGGATCTAAGAATATTGCTTAGAAAATCAGCAGCCCCTGCTCCATATATCTTAGTTGGGGAAGAGTATGGAAGTTTAGTACTTACGGAATTTGCTAAAGAATATCCAGACTTAGTTTCAGGTATTGTATTAGTTAATCCTTTAGTTGAAGATACAATAAACTCTAAAGATTTTAAAAAGAGTTTAATAATTAATAATATTAGAAGAAACATAGAAAGCTTTGGATCAAGCATAGGACTGACTACTCTTATGGATAAAATGAATTTAACCTGTGATACAGATGAATTTGAAGAAAAGTTATCAGGAGAAGAGTTAGAAGAATTTAAAGTACATAGAACAAAAAAAGCATATAATAAAGCAGTAAACAATGAGTATAAAACTATTACATCTG
>JAHAIU010000594.1 GCA_018372555.1 Clostridium sp. | reverse complement strand
AGTTTTATATCTTACTTATTTTTTACTTGTCCAATTCTTTCTAATAAATCATGTAAGAAATTTGATCCCCTAGATATTAAAATTGCTGTCAAAACTATTCCTATAAAAGGTATTGTAGTCTTAATACCAAGCAAAGTTAACATATCTAGCTTTATATCTATACAAATTACTAATGATACAACTAATGCTCCTACTCTATCTAAACATAGCTTTCCTTTTTGCCAAGTCATTTTCAAAGTTTCCCAAACACTTTCAGCTATTAATGCAACTGTCAAAATAATAAACAAATTCTCCATATCCAATCCCCCATTTATTATTAATATTTCTTATATTTAAAACCACTTATTAAATATTATTTTTATAATTGCATTCTTATAACTACTTTGAATTAGTTAGTATTAATAAATACCTCAGCCTTATTTTGAATAAAAAATAAGACATATAAGAATTTCTCTTAATGCCTTATCTTTTATAATTCTATTAATTTTTCTCTTTTTCATGTGCTAATAATCTATTTCTATATTCCATATCTTTTTCTTTTCTAGTTGCTCCATAAAAGAATATTAATATGAAACATATACTTATTATCCACAGTATCATTAAAATAGGTATCATATCTTTCACCTCTAATCAGAACAATTTTATTATTCCAATTAAGCTTGAATATAATACTATTTTTTTAACTAAATAATTAATTTAAAATCAATATAATATATTCTATATATATTATAACTTTTTCTTCCAAATATTATTAAGGGCAAAATGAGTGAAGGAAAGAAAAACACTAGGCATCAACCTAGTGTTTTTCATGTTACGAGATAAGCCGTAAGCGGAGTTCTGTATTAAGCAATCATCTATCTAGGCCCATTGTTGCCAATGAGCTCAAGCGGTACACCCGGAAACGGAGCGGGCTACCCCATTATGTTTCCCTATTCGACCTTGCTCCAGGTGGGGTTTACATAGCCATCATGTCACCATGATGCTGGTGAGCTCTTACCTCGCCTTTCCACCCTTACCTAA
>JAHAIU010000593.1 GCA_018372555.1 Clostridium sp. | reverse complement strand
AGGAGTATTAAGAGCAACTACTGATTTTAGTTTTATAAATGATGTAGATACAGTATGTATTTGTGTTCCAACTCCACTTGATTTATATAAGCAACCAGATCTTTCTTATGTAGTAAAATCAACTGAAAATGTTGCAAAATATCTTCATAAGGGAATGATAGTAATCCTTGAAAGTACTACTTACCCAGGAACTACAGAAGAAGTATTAAAGCCAATACTTGAAAAGAGTGGATTAAAATGTGGAGAAGATTTCTTCTTAGCATTCTCACCAGAAAGAGTAGATCCAGGTAACAAGCACTTCAACACCAAAAATACTCCAAAGGTAGTAGGTGGATGTACTGATGAATGTACTGAAGTTGCAGCTGCTTTATATGAAAATGTATTAGAAGGAGAAATTCATAGAGTTTCTTCACCGGCAGTAGCTGAAATGGAAAAGATATTAGAAAATACTTTTAGAAATATAAATATAGGATTAGCTAATGAAATGGCTATTTTATGTAATAGAATGGGAATAGATGTATGGGAAGTTATAGATGCAGCTAAAACTAAACCATATGGATTTATGCCATTTTATCCAGGTCCAGGACTTGGTGGACACTGTATCCCTCTAGATCCTTTCTACTTAGAATGGAAAGCTAAGGAATATGATTACCATACTCAACTTATTGAAACTTCAGGAATGATAAATGATAAGATGCCAGACTTTGTTTTAGAAAATATTATGAAGATATTAAATAAACAAAAGAAAGCATTAAATGGCGCAAAAGTTTTAGTTATGGGATTAGCTTATAAGAATGATATAGATGACTATAGAGAATCACCATCATTTAAGGTAATAGAATTATTAGAAAAGAATGGTGCAGAAGTTATAGTTAACGATCCATTCTGTGCTACAGCTAAGTACAAAGGAAAAACTTATCATTCAGTAGACTGGAAGGAAGTAATAGATGAATCAGATATAGTAGTTATTACTACTGGACACACAGTTTACGAATATGAAGAAATAGTAGATAGAGCTAA
>JAHAIU010000592.1 GCA_018372555.1 Clostridium sp. | reverse complement strand
GTAAACACGATGTATACTTTGTTTTTAGAGGAACAACTGGTGAAAAACCTTATATAGCAAATGTAGATTATTTACAATTTAGAGAAACAGCAGTTGTCAGTAAAGTTAAGTTAGAAGCTGAGAGAAGTGATACATGGTCTGATGGAAGCTTAAAGAATGAATCTATAAATTTAGGTGGAACATATGATGAGGCTTGGATTCAGTATAATAATGTAAACTTCGATAACCTTAATGCGAATAAAATCAATGTTAGGTATTCTACACGTGTAGATGCTTGTGCTTTAGATGCACGTATTGAAGTGAGAAAAGATAGTAAAGATGGAGAATTGTTAGGAACTGTAAATATGCCATTAACTACTGGATGGAGTGACTATCAAGTTGCTACTGTTGAACTAGATAAGCCATTAACTGGTGTTAATAATATTTGCTTTGTGTTAAGAGGAACTACTGATAGTAAAAGACTATATATTGCAAATGTGGATTATATGGAATTTGAAAAATCAGGTGTTACACATATTGAAGCAGAAGATAAAAATGATTGGAGTAATGGAGAATTAAAAATTGAAAACATTAGAGACAGCAACGGAAATGAATTAACTGGTGTTGGAGGAACAAGAGGTAATGCATGGTTACGCTATAATGATGTTGAATTTAACGGAAAGACAGAAGCTACAGTACGTTATTCTCATAATCCATCAACTGGTGATAACAATTCAAGAATGGATATCTACCTAGATAATATGGATGGAAATCCAGTAGGATCAATTGAATTACCAACTACAGGTGGATGGGCAAATTACACATTTGCAAAAACAATATTAAGCGAAGAGATTACTGGAAAACATGATGTTTATATAAAGTTACACACTGAAAATCCTAGTAAGTGGGTAGCAAATTTTGATTGGTTTGAGTTTGGACAACCAACTGCAGAAACAGATAAATCTAAGTTACAAGCAAAATATGATGAAAACAAAGATATTCTTAGAGATTCTGGTAAATATCATTATGTAGGATTTAATATTT
>JAHAIU010000114.1 GCA_018372555.1 Clostridium sp. | reverse complement strand
TATACTTTGCAAATATAGAAAAAAAATCAATTGAAATTAGTAGATTAAATAAGGAATTAGAAAAGAAGATTACTGAGCTAAAAAAGATAAAACATGATTATGGATCCCAAATCTCATATTTATATGGAGCTTATTTAATGGAGAACTATGAAAAATTAGGTGACTTACTTAAAGGAATAATAGCTGGTCACGACATATCTTCTCAGGTTAAGATCTTATCATCAGAATCATCTATTATATCCCAAATAATAAACTCAACTGATTTAAAAGATGTTGATGTTTTAATAGATGAAAATGCTGATTTAGAAAGTATATCTATAGGCGAATTGGAGCTCCAAAGGATAATTTCTAATATTGTTAGAAATTCTATAGAAGCCTTAAATGGAAGTGGATTACTAATGATTAAAAGTTATTATAATTATAATCACTTAGTAATTGATATACAAAATAATGGCCCGAAAATAGATGATAATATTATTAATAATATTTTTGATGAAGGATTCTCTACTAAGGAAAATAGGCATGGAGATAACGGACTTGGATTACATATAGTTAAAGAAATAATTGATAATAATAATGGAAGTATTTCTGTAAATAGTAATTATGATTTAACTACATTTACTATAAAGCTACCTTATATATTGAATAATTAATGCTTTAAGTTATTACGATAATTTATTAAATGAATTTGAGTATTATATAGTTAAATAAAAATAAAGGCTCAGGGGTGACTGAGCCTTTATTTTATATCCATGCTGGAATATGTATTTTATCACTATTAATAAGTGAAATGCTGTCTTCTATTTTTCTTCTTTTACTAATTATGTTTCTTTTCTTTATAGAGTTTCTATTTATAAACTCTTCAGCTTCTTTTAAACTGTTTGCCTTAAATATAAATGTCCATCCATTCTTATCATATTTTCCTGTACAAATCATATATTTATTATTATCATAATCTTTATGTTGTCTATCTATTATTAAGCTCTTAAATTCTCCAATTGTTTCATAATTTAATTTTACAAAAATATCATTATTCATCATAACCCCTCCAACCAAACATAAGTTCTATAATTATATTAACCGAACGCACGTTCAAAGTCAATACTTTTGGTAAAATTTATTTATGATTTCTCATTATGGAACTTATGACTTAAAGACTTCATTATTACCTCTTTTATTAGGTTATCTTCTAGGCAAATTATATACTTGCTCTAAATCTTTAACCCCATCAATAATATTTCACGGATTATATAACTTTTTTTAATGTAATATAGAAAAAAGGAGTTCAGATACTTACCTGAACTCCCATTTTATCAATTATTAATTTTCTTATCCCCTATATAAGCTACTTCCCTATTCTGCTGCTATATCATATACTTCTAAGTCTTTTCCTTCAATACCTAAAGATTTTACTTCTGCAATAGCTCTTAGTGTATCTAAGGCTGTTATTACACCTATATTTCTCTCTACAGCAGCTCTTCTTATTATAAATCCATCTCTCTTAGAGTCATTTCCCTTTGTTGGAGTATTAACTACTAAGTCAACTTCTTTATTCTTAATTACATCTAGGATATTTGGTTTATCTTCATGTAACTTTCTTACTACTTCAACTTCAATATCAGCTTCTCTTAATAATTCTGCTGTTCCTTCAGTTGCAACAAACTTGTAACCAGCATTTGCTAGCATCTTAGCTATTGGTAAGAATTCTTGCTTATCATGCTTCTTAATAGTTGCTAATATCTTACCCTTCTTATTTGAAGGATACATACTTCCCCCTACAAAGCCTTTGAATAAAGCTTCTTGAATATTTCTACCTACTCCTAAAACTTCTCCTGTAGACTTCATTTCAGGTCCTAAAGACACTTCAACCTTTGGAAGCTTTTGAGTTGAGAATACTGGAACTTTAACAGATACTAAATCTGGCTCCTTATATATATCTACTCCATAACCTAAATCTTTTAACTTATGTCCAAGCATTACCTTTGTAGCTAAGTCTACTATTGGAACCTTACTTACCTTACTTATATAAGGAACAGTTCTTGAAGCTCTTGGGTTAACTTCTATTATATAAAGTTCGCCTTCAAACTCTATAAATTGAATGTTTATCATTCCCTTTATTCCTATAGCTACTGCTAATTTCTTAGTATAATCTAATACCTTATCTTTGATTTCCTTGCTTATATTTTGGCTAGGATACATAGTAACTGAGTCCCCTGAGTGAACTCCAGCTCTTTCTAGATGTTCCATAACTCCTGGAATTAATATTTCTTCTCCATCAGATATAGCATCTACTTCTATTTCTCTACCCATTAAATATTTATCTACTAATATTGGATTCTTATTATCCTTCGCAAAAGCATTCTTTAAGTAGTACTTTAACTCATCTTCATCATGAGTTATTTCCATGCCTTGTCCCCCTAAAACATATGAAGGTCTAACTAATACTGGGAAGCCTAATCTTCTAGCCTCTTCTAAACCTTCTTCTATATTCCAAACCCCTTTACCTTTTGGTCTATCGATCCCTAGATTCTCTAATAATTCATCAAACTTTTCTCTATCTTCAGCCATATCTATTTGGTCTGCAGTAGTTCCTAAAGTCTTTATCCCCTTTTCCTTTAAGAAGTTTGCAAGCTTAATAGCTGTTTGACCACCAAATTGAAGTATTACTCCATCTGGATTTTCTTTTTCAATTATATTTAGTACATCTTCTTCTGTTAATGGTTCGAAGTATAACTTATCAGAAATATTAAAGT
Source organism: Clostridium sp. (assembly GCA_018372555.1). Taxonomy (GTDB): domain Bacteria; phylum Bacillota; class Clostridia; order Clostridiales; family Clostridiaceae; genus Clostridium. Next base: position 5,898 of record JAHAIU010000114.1, on the reverse strand, counting down.
CTGTACTTACTGTTTCTGGATTATTATTTACTATTATAGTTTCTATACCCATTTTCTTTAATGATTTTACGCAGTGAACTGAAGCATAGTCGAATTCAATACCTTGTCCTATTCTAATTGGACCTGATCCTATAACTATTACCTTCTTATTATTAGATACTTCTACTTCATCATATTGCTCATAAGTTGAGTAGTAGTATGGTGATAAAGCTTCGAATTCTCCACCACAAGTATCAACCATCTTATATGCAGGCTTAATGTTCCATATAGATCTTAGTCTATAAACATCTTCTGGACTAACTCTAAGCATATCTGCTATAGCCTTATCTGAGAATCCTTTTTTCTTTAAGTTTAATAACCATTCTTTATCTAAATCTTCTATTTTACTCAACTTTAATCTAGTTTCTTCATGAATTATCCATTTGAACTTTTCTAAGAAGAATATATCTATTCCAGTTATCTTAGCAATACTTTCAATTCTATAATCTCTTCTAATCATTTCAGCTAAAGCAAATAATCTTTCATCATCTGGTTTAACTACTATTGATTTTAATTCTTGAATACTTAATTCCTTAAACTTTGGATGATCTAAAGAGTATTTTCCTATTTCTAAACTTCTTATACCCTTTAATAGTGCAGCTTCTAGGTTCGCTCCTATAGCCATTATTTCTCCTGTTGCCATCATCTTAGTTCCTAAAGCTCTATCTGCTGTAAAGAATTTATCAAAAGGCCACTTTGGAATCTTAACTACTACGTAGTCTAAAGTTGGCTCAAAGCAAGCATATGTCTTTTGAGTTACTGCATTTTTAATTTCATCTAATCCATATCCTAAAGCAATTTTTGCAGCAAGCTTAGCTATTGGATAACCTGTTGCCTTAGATGCTAAAGCTGATGATCTTGAAACTCTTGGATTAATTTCTATTACTGCATATTCAAAAGAATTTGGATTTAATGCAAATTGTACGTTACATCCACCTTCAATTCCTACAGCATTTATTATATTAATTGCTGAAGTTCTAAGCATTTGATACTCTTTATCTGATAAAGTTTGTGATGGAGCTACAACTATACTATCTCCTGTATGGATACCAACTGGATCTATGTTTTCCATATTACATACAGTTATACAGTTTCCATAAGAGTCTCTCATTACTTCGTACTCTACTTCTTTCCATCCCTTAACTGACTTTTCTAATAAAACTTGTCCTATTGTACTTAATTGTAATCCTGAAGCTAATATTTCTCTTAATTGTGCTTCATTATCAGCTATTCCACCACCAGTTCCTCCTAGTGTATAAGCTGGCCTAACTATTACTGGATAGCCTATTTGCTCTGCATATCTAATTCCAGCTTCCATTTCAGTTATTATTTCACTTTGAATAACCGGTTCGTTAATTCTATTCATCATATTTCTGAAAAGCTCTCTATCTTCACCTTCTTTAATAGATTGAATAGATGTTCCAATAACTTTTACATTATATTTATCTAATATTCCAGCTTCATATAATTCAACAGCTAGGTTAAGTCCTGTTTGACCACCCATTCCTGTAATCATACTATCTGGTTTTTCCTTAGCAATTACTTTTTCTAAAAACTCTATTGTTAATGGTTCTATATATATCTTATCTGCAACTTCTGCATCAGTCATTATAGTTGCTGGATTTGAATTAACTAATACTACTTCTATTCCTTCTTCCTTAAGCGCTTGGCAAGCTTGAGTTCCTGAATAATCAAATTCAGCTGCTTGTCCTATTACTATTGGACCTGATCCTATAACTAAAACTTTTTTAATATCCTTATTTAATGGCATATCCTAACCCCTCCTATAGTGCATAATTTAAAAACTTATCAAATATATACTCGCTATCCTTTGGACCTGCTGCAGCCTCTGGATGAAATTGAACTGAGAAAATTGGAAGAGTACTATGCTTCATACCTTCTATAGTTCCATCATTTATATTTACATGTGTAGCTACTACATCTTTAGGTAGTGTTTCAACTACATATCCGTGATTTTGTGATGTTATATGAACTTTGTTTTCTTCTAAGTCTTTAACTGGATGGTTGCATCCTCTGTGTCCAAACTTTAATTTCGTAGTAGTTCCACCTAAAGTTAATGCTAATAATTGATGTCCTAAGCATATTCCTACTATAGGTTTCTTTCCTACTAGTTCCTTTATATTTTCTATAACTTCTCCTAAATCTTCTGGATCCCCAGGGCCATTAGATAAGAATACTAAGTCTGGATTCACTTCTAAAACTTCCTCTGCTGTAGCATTCATTGGAAATACTGTTAATTTACATCCTCTAGCCTTAAAGTTTCTTATTATATTTTCTTTAATTCCAAAGTCAATTATTGCAACATGTTTTCCAGTGCCTTCTACAGTGTACTTTTCTTTAGTACTAACTATGCTTACTGCATCTTTATTTGAGTAACCTTCAACTCTTTCTTTAACATCTTCTAATGAAAGTTCTTCTAAACTAATCATACCTTTCATAGTTCCATGGTTTCTTAAAACCTTAGTTAATGCTCTAGTATCGATTCCTTCTAAACCTATTATCTTGTTTTGCTTTAAATAGCTTTCAAGATCCATTTCACATCTAAAGTTATTTGGGAAATTACATTTTTCTCTTACTATAAATCCTCTAACCTTAGGTGTCTTAGATTCCATATCTTCTAAATTTATTCCGTAATTACCTATTAATGGGTAAGTCATTGTTACTATTTGTCCATAATATGATGGATCAGTTAAAACCTCTTGATAGCCTGTCATACCTGTAGTAAATACTACTTCACCTATACTATCTTTTAGGTATCCAAAGGCCTTGCCTTCAAATATCATGCCATTCTCTAATATTAACTTTGCTTTCATATTTAGCCCTCCTTAAATTAACTATTTAGCTAAAAATACACCTTATAAAAGCCTACTTATCTAAAACAAAAGGATACTAAGGAGACAACAAATTATAGTTTTCTCCCTACTATCCTTATATATTTAATATCAGTATTAGAAAATGTCCTTACTGACATAGCTATGCAATTATTTTGTGAATTTAAATATAACATACTGGTATACTCCCTTTCTGGCCTCTCTGGACCAATTTAAAGTGTACTTTTTAACTTCATATAATTTATAAAATTCTTATTCTATTGATAATATTCTATATTTTATATAATTATATGTCAAGAATTTTGTATCCATATTTATGCATAACCTTCCTAAATTTTCTTTTAAAGTTTTATCTAAATATTCAAATAATAATTAATTATAAATTTTTATTTATATTTATTAACCTTGAATTACTAATACTAATTTTAAGATAGTAGTCTTAATACTTTTTATCTCCTACTATTTATAATACATCATACTAACTAATAAATATACATTATTTTGAATAATTATTCTTTGTATGTACAAATATTTTATTTTTTTACTATTATAAATTTAAAAATATTTAACTCAATATATGGAAATTATCCTATAATTATATTGCATGTATAATTATTTATCGTTATAATGTTGTATATAATAACTCTTATTAAGTTTTATTGTACTATTAAATGTTTAAAGGGGACGCTTTTATGCTAAAATTGAATAATCTTTGTAAAAGCTTTAAAAAAACAAAAGTAGTAGATAATCTATCTTTTAATGTAGATAAAGGTGAGATTGTTGGACTACTGGGGGAGAACGGAGCTGGTAAAACTACTACTCTTAGAATGATTTCTACAATGTTAGAAATAACAGATGGAGAAATTAAAGTAAATGACATTGATGTAAAGTCAGAACCAGAAAAAGTTAGAAAAGAAATTGGTATTCTTTTCGGAGGGGATGTTGGTTTATACGATAGATTAAGTGGTAGAGAAAACATTAGATACTTTGCTAATCTTTATGGTATGAACAACAAAGAAGCAAACGAAAGAATTGATGAACTAGCAAAAAACTTTAATATGGAAGACTATATTGATAAACCTGTAGGAAAGTATTCTAGAGGTATGAAACAAAAGATATCTATAGCTAGATCTATAGTTCATAATCCATCAGTAATGTTATTTGATGAACCAACAACAGGACTTGATGTAAGTGCTGCAAGAACTATACAAGACTTTATATTAAAATGTAAAGAAGAAAATAAAATTATACTATTTTCTAGCCACTCTATGAAAGAGGTAGAAAAACTTTGTGATAGAGCTGTAATAATTCACAAAGGAAAACTTATAGAAAATTGTACTTTAAGTCAATTAAAAGAAAAGTATGGAGATAATGACCTAGAAGAAACATTTTTAAAGCTAATAGGAGGTAATTCAAATGAGTAACTTTATAACTGTCTTAAAAAAGGAATTATTAGATATTGTAAGAGATAGAAAAACTCTAGTATTTACATTAATACTTCCAATACTTATTTATCCTCTTATGTTTAAGTTTATGTCTTCTTCAATGGAAAAGGCTCAAACTGATATAGAAAAAGAAATAAACATATATATATATGGGGATACTGATTCCCTAATGGCTAAAACTATTACTGCTCTGGAAAATGTTAAAACTCCTGAGGTTGAATCTCCAACTGAAGCATTAAAGAATGGAGATATTCAACTTATAATTAATATTCCAGAAAACTTTGATGAAAATATAGCTGCTGGTAAAAATGACACCATAGATCTATTAATTGATGAAGAATCAAATAAGTCTATGATAGCTAGTAGTTTTGTAAATGATATTTATGATAATTATAAGAATACTATTGTTGAGCAAAGATTAACTGCTAACGGAATAGATCCATCTATTCTTAAACCTTTTGAAGTAAATGTTAAATCAGGAATAAATACAGATAATGATAATATAAATGGTGTTGCATCAATGCTTCTTACTATGATACCAACATTAATAGTAATACTTATGGTTTCTTCTACTGTTGGTATGGCTGCTGACCTTGGAGCTGGTGAAAAAGAAAGATTTACTTTCGAACCTCTTCTTTCAACTTCAGCTAAGAGATCCTCATTACTTTGGGGTAAAATCACAGCCCTTTGTACAGTATCATTTTTAGCCTTAATCGCCAACTTAGCTGCTATGGTATTTTCAATGCAGAAATTTATGAGCTTCGGTGAAGAAAGTATTAACTTCAACTTAGAACCTGCAACAATATTAGGTATGTTAGTAGTTGGATGCCTAGTTTTAGTTACTTTATCAGCATTACAAATTTCAGTGAGTATTTATGCTAGATCAACTAAGGAAGCAAATTCATACTTAGCTGCAATAACAATGCCTACTATGATTTTATCCTTCCTACCATATATGATGGATGCAAAAGGAATAAATCCAGCTTTCTTTAATATTCCTATAACTAATGCAATTTGCTTAATGAAGGAATTCACAGTTGGAATATTTGATGTTAAGCACATAGCAATAGTAATTGGATGGCACTTAGTTTATATTGTTGCTTCAATTATGTTTGCTAAGTTTATGTTCTCTAAAGAAGAAGTAATATTTAGAAATTAAAAAGTAAGATTTAAAGTAAGAGCTAAAAGTTAATAGTTATGGATATAATTCACTGGCGTGAATTATTATAAAACTCAAAGGGATTCAGCTATAAGCTGAATCCCTTCCTTCATTCTTCATTTTTCATCTCACAAAGTTTTTTATCAAACTTTCTTATATCAGGCCATGTATGATAATTAGCTCCTTCTTTAGAATGATATTCTATAAAGTCATCTATGCTAACTTCATAAGTATTAAAACCATCTAGCTCTATTTCTAGCATTTCCTCACCCAATATATTAAAGCTTGTCACTTCACCTATTGAGATTATTTCACTTCCATAATAAAAAGTAACTCCATTTTCTATTAATGTCTCATATATATCTAAAACTTCTTCTATTTCTTCATTCATATAATTCACCCT
>JAHAIU010000591.1 GCA_018372555.1 Clostridium sp. | reverse complement strand
CCAAACCAATGCAAAGAGCTTTAGAACAGGGATTATTTGAAAAGAGTGAATTTGTAATTCAAAGAAGTCATGGAGTAGAAACCAAGTTTACTACAAGAGTTACAGGAAAAGGGCAGGTCTATATTATAGAAAGATTATTAAAAGAATCAGCTTAAGCTATGTAAACAAATGAGACAAGCATTATCAAAAACTACTTTAAGGAGGAAATAGATATGGCACAATTATTAACACAAAAAGACTTAGCAGAACGTTGGCAAATGAGTGTTAAGTCTATTGAGGAGTATAGAAAAGCAGGAATTATCCCTACTGTAGAAGGGATTCCTGCAATAAGATTTAATTTACAAACTATTTTGGAGCTAGAAGGAACTAAATTAGAAAGGTTTAGTCCATTAGAACGTAGACGTATGGAAATGGAGTTAGATGAAGTAAAAGAAGAGAACCAAAAGTTAAAAGATATCTTAAGTAATGTACTAAGTAATTTAGCTCCAGTAATAAGTCTTGAAAAGGAGGTTTGATATGTTCACGCCAGGAGGAAAAATAGTCTTTGGAATAATAACAACAGCAACAACTTTATTTTTAAGTGTTTATTTTTTAGATAAATCTATAAATGAGAAAGAGCCTAAAAAAAGTTTTAAGTATTTAATGTTATTTGTTGGATGTACCTTAAGTTTTATCTTTTCAATAAATGTATGTTAGGGGTGAGATTGTGAACTTTAAAGATATACAGAGTTTAAAGGCTAGACATAGTAAAGAAGAGTTTGAAAATATCTTATTAGCTGTAGAGCAGGATTTAAAATTTAATAATCTTAGATTTAAGAAACCTATATCAAAGAAAAAGTTTTTAGAGGTTCTTAATATAACAGAAAGTTTGTTTAGGAGGATTATATGAAGAAAGTAAATACAGGATGTTTAGTAACTGTAATAGGTTTAGTTATTATATGGTGTTTCTTTTACTATTTATCTTATAAGGTTTGGTGTTGGTTATGGACTTAGTAAAAGTATCAAAGAACATAGCTGATAGAGTACA
>JAHAIU010000590.1 GCA_018372555.1 Clostridium sp. | reverse complement strand
TGCCCTTGCGCTACTGTTATTGCTGTAGTATTAGTTTCTATTTTTTGCTCTACATCTTCTGGGGCTTCTGTATAGCCTGTAGCTTTTGTTCCTATTTCTAATTTAGGTTGACCGATTTTCCAAACAGAATTATTATCATTGGTTGGTCTAGCGTATGGCTGAAAAGAAAAACTAAAAGATGCTATAGTATCATACCCACTAGGAGGAGTAAATTTATAACTCATAATAACTCTAGTATTTTCATATTCACCAGTTAAACATTCCGCAAAAGGATAAATTCCTCCCTTATTTGATAACTTTCCGGTACTATCTCCCCAAGTTACTGCTCCGTGAATACCAAATCTATTTCCTAACGCACCTTGACTTTCATTATGCAATCTACTTCCAGGACAATTCACAAAATATGAAAAAATCACAGTTTTCCCTAAAAAAGTTTCTGTCAAATTTAATCCAGAAACAAGGGCAACTGATTTAGTTTGAGCTCCGTTTGAACTCGTTGCTTCAACTAAGAAGTCAGAATCCTTAATAAAGTTTCTTCCACCTATCTCCATATTATCTACATTACTCTTAAGACTATTAAAAGCAACATCTAGTTTTTGTCCAGTAAGGTCTATTGCTACTTTAGAAGCTTGTATTAAGCTTGTATTAGTATCTTTATTTAATCCAGTAACTAAACTAGAATAATTAATCTGCTTTTCTCCTACTGCATTTTCTGCAATCATCTTTTCTTTTATTAAATCATCTGCAATAGCTTTTTCTTTGATTCCAGTATGATCTATAAGTGTTGTAGTACCATCTTCTCCACGCAAAATAAAGTTAAAATTTCCTTGGGTATCTTGTCCCATTTGAATTCTAACCTTATTATTCTTATCTTTAAATTGTTGTGTAGCTCCTACAATTTCTATTCCACCATTATCCGATGCAATCTTAAACTTATTAGTAGATATTGTACTTGCTTTTAAATCCTCTACACTTATACTCTTTGCTATTACATCCTTTATTAATGCATTAGAAATAGTAACATTATC
>JAHAIU010000113.1 GCA_018372555.1 Clostridium sp. | reverse complement strand
TTATTTAGTGTACCATTTTTTAGAAGAAATTTAAATATATCATCTAAAAATAATCGTGATTTATATTTACAAATTACTTAAGTTGACGACATTGACCGTACGTGAAAGTCTCCTTTCATACGGCTCTTATCATTCAACAAGATTTATTTACCTAAAATTCCAATGTGCAAAAAGTTTTGGTTCTCTGATTTTTATTTCTGATAGCCATTTTCTTGCTAATTTCCTACGACCACGTAAGTTTTTATACTTACACATAGCCCATTTTATCAACCTACGTTCTATACATTCAATGGTATACTTAATATCTGATGGATTATATTTACTAAAATAATTTATCCATCCTCTAACCATAGGATTTATTATTTCCGCAATAATATTTATATTGCTTCCAGTCATTTTATGTAGGTTTAGTTCTTTAATTTTATCCCTTAAACTTTTACATGCTTTTACACTTGCTGAAGCAATAAAATTATTTCTCATTCTACCATCTCTACATTTAATGTATACTGCCTTGTATGTATACCCTAAAAAATCAAATTCGGTTAAAGGGTATTCCTGTGTTCTATCTTCATCTTTACAATATACTATTCTTGTTTTCTGTGGATGCAGCTCCAATTTACATTGTTGCATTCTCAATGTTAAAGCTTCTTTTATTTCTTTTGCTTCCTTCTCTGATTTACAATGTATAACTGCATCATCTGCATATCTAGCAAAAGGAGCCATTGGATAATTTCTTTTCATCCATATATCAAATGAATAATGCAAGAATATATTTGCTAATACAGGACTTATAACTCCTCCTTGCAGAGTTCCGGAATCTCTTTGTATAACATCTCCTTGCTTTGTAGTAAAAGGTGTTTTTAGCCACCGTTTTATATAGAGCTTTACCCACTTTTCCTCAGTGTGCAATTCAACTGCTTTCATAAGTAACTCGTGGTTAATGTTATCGAATAATCCTTTTATATCAAGCTCTATTACATAATCATATTTCCAACAACGCTCTCTCACTTTCCCAATAGCATCTATTTCTGATTTATTAGGTCTATACCCATAAGAGTCTTCATGAAATATTGGTTCTACTTTAGGTTCTAAATACATTCTTGCAATCATCTGTGCAATTCTATCTGTAATAGTTGGTATTCCCAAAGTTCTAGTTTCACCATTCTTTTTAGGTATATCTACTGCCAATACTGGTGCCGGAAAATAGCATCCTGAACTCATTCTATTCCATAATTTATATAAGTTCCCTTTTAGATTTTCTTCAAATTTTTCAAAATCTATTCCGTCTACTCCTGCACTTCCCTTATTTGATTTTACTCTTTTGTATGCTTCTAAAACTATTCTCTTAGGTATATTATATTGTTTGCTTTCCCTCATATAATCCTCCTAGTTATCTAGTTGTTATTTGATTTTAAGCTGAATGATGATACCCCTTCGCTCTATAATCATTACAATTACTTCATCACTACTACGAGTATCTCCGCCTCTGTGATATGCTTTTCTACTTTCAGCCTTATTTTTCTATAACTTGTACTTTTTCGATTTCCATCATATCACAGGTTCCCATGTTCCATATAAATGCCTAATATATGCTCATGCCATCTTAATACCGTTTAGCAGATAGTCAGTATTACAGGTAACCACTATCCTTGTCCTTATTCAGTGGTGAAAAATAAGTTTTGCTAAAGTCTTACGCTTTCGATACTTCTTCAATGGTTCACTTTAGTTCATCTTCATATATCCTACATGACTGTTTCTTACAGCCTTTTCCTTAATCGCTTCTCACCATGACTCTTTATCATAGCAACATTAAGGTTGTTTAGTAGATTTGCCTGTTCAATCCCTCCCGAAGGGCCTTCCTTCATCATTTATATAGCTTTCATGACACACCACCACCGTGCATACCGATCTGGTACACGGCGGTTCCTTTAGTTTAATGAATTTTAATATAATGACGCCGTTAGGCTTTTCAAGCCTAAGTCGGCAAAGAATTGATTTGTAAGTGTAGTATTTAGTGCTGCACTATTAGCTATTCGCCAATATCCTTTTCGGGTATTGGCAAATTTTATTGATTGATAATGTGTTAATCCTAATTTCTTAAGGTTTCTATATCTAGTTTTTACCTTTTTCCATTGTTTCCATATACACATTCTCAATCTTCGTCTTATCCATATATCCAATTGCCCTAAAATTCCTTTACATTTTGAAACTCCGTAATAATTGACCCATCCTGTATTTATCTGATTAAGCTTATTTATTCTTTGTTCCAAAGGAATCGGTTTTGACCTGTTTAATATATCCCTTAATTTTTCTTTATGTATTTTTAATGATTGCTTAGATATGCTTGAATATGCTTTCCCAAACATTAAATTTAATGTAAAGCCAAGAAATTTTCTTTTCCATGGTCTCTCGACTCCACTTTTATATTCTTTTATTTTTAGCTTCAGTTTACCTTCGATGAAAGTTGTTATATTATCAATAACCCTTTCTCCAGATCTTTTACTATTAACATAGATATTACACGTATGGTTCTTAGATGAGGGAAAGGGAGTAATCCCTTTTTCTTAATCGCTTATACATCAAGCTCCTTTCATCAAAAACTTAAAAAAACTGGAATGATTCAAAGTATATCGTGTGTGGCACATTGCACAGATAATGGGTCGATGTAAGGTTTTGGGGGAATTTTAAAACAGGAAATATATTGTGGTAAAAAACTCCATAATAAAGATGAACTATATGGATTACTATACGAGCAAACGGCCACAGCGTGGTCTACACGTGTTAATACCAACAGAATTTCACAAGAAACTGCTATTGGTAGCATAAAAATGTTGCCCAGTTTAGACTGGACAACACAAAAACTTTATATTTTTTCAATTATCTACTTGACTGGATGCACATCATTAGTGCAGCAGCCCCATTATTTTATTGATTTATGCCCAAGTATCTTTTAATTTCCAAGCTTTAAATGCTTCTATTTCTAAATTACCAACATTAGTGAAAAGTTCAATACTTTCTGTTTCTCCTTTTGGATAAATACGACTTGTTATTGTTGCTTCTCCTCCATTTATAAATACTTCAATAGATGATCTATCTATGAATATACGTAATGAAAGTTCAGATCCTTTTTCTAAATTTGCACTTCTTGTTCCATCTTTTTCTTTACCACATTTAGAACAGTCAAGTATAAGTTTTGATATTTCTGAATTATATGTTAAAACTGTTTCGTCTTCATTTGATCCATTAATCTTCAATCCAAATGTTTGTGCACTAGAAGAATTTAAATTAAATTTAACTTCTAATTCCATTAACTTTTCCTTGGTTTTTACTGTGTAGCTTTCATTTTTAGCTATAGCTTTATTCATGAAATTATCAATTTCTGTTTCTCTAAGTAATTCTAATTCATCAACAGGATTCATTAAAATTTTATTATTTTTTCCTAGTGTTAATACACGTGGAAGTGTAAGTGCTCCACACCAGCCATCTTTTTTAGTTGGCATGTCTGATTCCCACATATCCATCCAACCTATAGCAATTCTACGTCCTTTATCATCTGAAAATGTTTGAACTGCATAAAAGTCATGTCCATTATCTAATTCTGAAAATTCCCCATGTATAAATTCATTTTTATCATAATCATAATCTCCAACTATGTATCCTGTTTGAAATAAGTTAGGATATAAACCTCCTGTTTTATCTATACCTTGAGGAGAAAAAGTTAATACATGTTTATCACCTAATTTAAAGAAGTCTGGACATTCCCACATATATCCTAGTTCACCTTTGCTAGTAGCTAATGTACCAATATATTCCCACTCATGTAAATCTAAAGAAGTATATAATATTACTCTACCTATACTATCTTTAGTTGAATTTCCTACAACCATATACCATTTATCTTCATGTCTCCATACTTTAGGATCACGGAAATGATGAATACTATCAGATGGTGGCTCAGCTATAACAGGGTTCTTACCAAATTTCTCAAAGGTCACTCCATCTTTACTTACTGCTATATTTTGATTTTCATAGAATGTATCCTTTTCCTTGTCGATATAGTTATGACCTGTATAAATTAATGTTAATTCGCCATTATTATCTACAGCACTTCCTGAAAAACATCCGCCCTTATCAAATTCATCTCCTGGAGCTAAAGCTATTGGACAATACTCCCAATTAACTAAATCCTTACTCTTTACATGTCCCCAATGCATAGGTCCCCAATTTTCATCGTAAGGATGATGTTGATAGAACACATGATACTCACCTTTATATTGAATTAATCCATTAGGATCATTTATCCAGTTTGCTGGTGCCATAATATGATATCCTAATCTATATCTTTTATTTAAATTTTCCTTTGCTGCTTTTAAAGCTTCTTCTGCTTTTACAATTCTACTATCTAACATTATTATTCCTCCATATTATAAATTATTTGTTTCGGCTATATTTAAAGTTTCCTCTTCTGTTCTAGCCAAAGTAAACATTGATATTACTGCAAAAAATATAACTATAATTCCCATTACAATATAAGTATTACCAAAGCCTATATTATCATAAAATTTACCGGCTATTGGTGACAAAATTGTTGCTCCAACTTGAGATGCAAATTGATAACCGACTAAATATAATATAGAAGATAGACGAGTATCAAAATTAGCTGCTAAATACTTAAATACGGAAATAAGCATAATTGGTAACTCAAATGAGTGTATTAATTTCATACAAGATATCAATATTGGACCTGTAGCAATACCTGAACCTATAATTCTAAATCCCATCAATAATCCTGCAAAAATCAAGCCTTTTTTAGCTCCTATTTTGTTTACTATAAAAGGTGCTAAGAACATCATTCCTGCTTCTAAAAATACTTGGAATGAATTTAAATAACCAAAAACTTGATTTCCAAGTGCTTTTGTAGAGAACATAGATGCATAATACAACGGAAATTGTTGATCATAAACATTATAGAAACATGTCACCCCGATGACATATAGAATAAAGAACCAGAAATCTTTTAATTTAAAAAGAGTATAAACATCTTTTATTTTAACTGATTCAGCTTTTTTTATATCTTCATCTGTCATTTCTATTGATACTGAAAGAATTATTAAAAATAATATTACTGCTGAAATAGATGCTATCCAAAAATTAATATTAGGATTAATATTGAATAATTGTCCTGCAAAGAATGTAGCAGCTGCCCATCCCAAAGAACCCCACATTCTAGATCTGCCATATTCAAAATTATATTTACGACCTATTTTCTCCACATAGGATTCAATTGCTCCTACACCTGCTAAAAATGCTACTCCTAAGTAAATTCCACCAACTATAGCACCTAAGATAACATTGTATTTTAACAAAGGTCCATAAACGTATATATAAAATGGTCCGACAAAAATGAGTAATATGCTAATAAAAGTTAATATGCTTTTATTTAATCCAATCTTATCTGATATATAGCCATATAGAGGTTGCATACATAATGCAAAGATAGCGTTTACAGAGAAGATAATACCAGTATCTGCCCCATTTAAATTTATCTCTTGCCCAAGCCAAATAGAAAATAATGAATAACTTGCTGACCAAGTTACAAAGAAAAAGAAGAAATACGCACTTAATTTACAGTACATTAATTTTGATTTTGCCATTTTAAAGTCCCCCTCTATTTTGTAAACTGTTTCAATTTATGAATTAATTATATGTCAATCAGTTTCATATGTCAACCGGTTTCATAAAAAAAATAACTTATATTTGAAATTGTTTATATACAAACATATTTAAATATAAGTTATTTATACTATGATTAATTGATAATTTTTAAGTAGTACTTCCTTCTAAAAGCGATATTGGCAGAGCTATTTTAGATTCCTTATTCTTAAAGTTTCCTTCTATTTTTTCTATTAGTATATCTACAGATGTTTTTGCAATAAGTTCTATTGGCTGTTTTATAGTTGTTAAATCTGGCAACAAACTTCTACTTGCTTCAGTACCATCATATCCTATTATTTTTATATCTTCTGGTATTTTCTTTCCACGTTTTCTTGCTTCATTTATAAAAGCAGCTGCAAATAAATCATTTGTTGCAAATACTCCATCTACATCTGGATGTTCATCTAAAATTTTATTTGCAACTTTAATTTGATTTCCTCCATCAAATGCACTCACAATTTCATAAGTTATTGGAGTTTTATTATTAGCTTTCATTACATCTTCATAAGCAATTTTTCTTAATCTCGCTTGTGTTCTTAGATTGAACTCTCCATCTATATTTATAATTTTATTACATCCCTTTGAAATTAAAAGTTCTGTTGCAATCTTTCCACCATTATAATTGTCTGATCCTACAATTGGAATTTTATCAGATAAATATGTATCAATAGATATTACAGCTAAATTTTCATTATTATAATCCAATATACCTTGGTTATGGGTACCAACTATAATTCCATCTACTTGATTACGCATAAGCATTTCTAGATATTTTTCTTCTTTCTCAATATCATTTAGACTATTACATAATAATATTTTATAACCTAATGAATTACAAATTGTTTCTATATAAAATGTAAGCTCTCCAAAAAAAGGATTGCTTGTTGTTGGCAATATTAAACCTATTAAATTTGTTCTTTTATTAAATAAAGAACGTGCAACATCATTAGGAAAATAATTAAGTTCTTTCATTGCTCTTTTAACATTTTCTCTTGTTTCTTCACTTATATATCCTCTATCATTAAGTACTCTAGAAACTGTTGTCGGTGAAACTCCTGCTAGTTTTGCTACATCTTGAATCTTAGGTTTCATTTATTTCTCACTCCCCCATAATAAATATACTTTATATAATTATTTCATCACATAATATACTATGTTTCAATTAATGCCCTACTATTCTTTATATAATCACAAATAAATTTTCATTAAAATTCACTATGTTTTTATATATTAAACTTCTCCAGCTATAGCTTTATAAATAGCTTTAGCCACACCTGACTTGTCATTTTTATCAGTTATGTTTTTGCTAATTACTTTATTTGAATTGAAATTTTAGTATTAACAAGAAAAAATATTCATAAAAATTCTGTTATTATATTTAAATTTATTGAATATAAATTCCATATTTAATATTGCACAATTTTTCTTAAAAGCCAATGATGATTTTAACCATCATTTAACAGTAATGATTTTTAACAAATATTTGTTAGAAAAATTTTTAATATAAGGGCTGTTGTACTAAAAATTAGTGCGAAGATCCTTTTATTTTGAAATCATGATCTTTCTTTTAAGTAAGGTAGATTAGTAAGGTTAATTAGTACAAGTTGTAACAAAATATAAGAATAATATACGTTTATTTTGCTCGATGGAAAGGAATTGTAGAGTAAAACAAAAGAAAAAAACAATAAGAAATAAATTATATCATTTGATAATACATTTCTTATTGAATGAAATGTATTATTAGAGATTATTTTCTGAACAAAATACTGTATAGTTAAAAAATTAATAGTCAAAAAGATTATAGATATTAATAATCCAATTGGTGTGAATAATTTAAATTGTAAAAATACTTGACAAATTATAAAAATAGCCATAGAACTTAGTGTATTTTTAGTTATCATGTTTTAGTGTCACTTCCATCATTTATAATTTTAATATTTTAAGCATATCCTTATTATGTTTTGTTGTTAATTATATTTTAATTGATATAATTAATTATTGTTAGAGTTTTTTATTAAATTTTACTAGCACAACATGTTATTTTTATAAATTTGTATATTGAAATAAAAAACAGCTAAAAATAACACAACTATAACACAACACACATAAAATTTTAAAAAATATAATAATATCAAATAATTTTTAGCTATTAAAAACTACCATAAAATAAGGCTTTAGATAATACTAAAACAAATAGTAAAATCTAAAACCGAGAACAACAGGATCAAGCAAATTTCCTTTTAAATTAAAATAATATCATTCTAAATCTATTCATTTAAAAATACTCAAAATTTCCATATAATTATGTATAATATATTATATAAACATGGAAATGAGACTTATTTATGGCAAGTTACATAAAACTCTCAAATGAAAAATTTATCTGCTGCTTAAAATATGCTAAGAAACTAAAACTTATAAATTATCTTCCCACAGATATTGAAAAAGTTAGTCAAGAATCTAAGAAAGTAATGGTTTGGGCTGATAATCAACTAAAATTCTTTTTAAGGCAAATCAAAGATACCAACTTATATTTACCTGCTCTTATAATAAGCTTAGCTGGTCTCAGAATAGGTGAAATGTGTGGATTAAGACACACTCATGCTACTATATTATTACTTAAAGGTGAAAATATAAAAGTAATATCCGAAAGACTCGGTCATAAGTCAACAAAAATAACATGGGATACTTACAGCCATGTACTTCCATCAATGAAAAAGCAGACTGCTGACTTATTAGATGATGTATTTAATGACTTGTAATTTTTTTTGCATTAAAATGTCGGCTAAATGTCGGTATTTTAAAAAAATAAAACAGCTCAACCTTAATGGTTGAGCCATTCTTTCACCTATATTGGTACTCCCAGCGGGAATCGAACCCACATCTATCCCTTAGGAGGGGATTGTTCTATCCATTTAACTATAGGAGCACATATATTAGAGAGTTAATAAAA
>JAHAIU010000589.1 GCA_018372555.1 Clostridium sp. | reverse complement strand
ACTTTTAGAGATTTTGTAAGCACTCCAACCTTCTTTTAATCTTATTTCGATAAAACACCTTTCTTGTAAACTTAAGTGTTTATTTTTCTTTGTATTTGTAATATTCTCTTTAGTGTCCATAGTGATTTCCTTTCGTGAATTGTTTCAGCAAATTCAATTTTAACACGAAAAATCACTATGGATTTTTTTTACTTCAATTTAATTTTACAACTAGTCTATAGAACAATTTTTATATTATACTATTTAGTATTATTTTGTAATATTTTTAATATTTTGTTACTATTTCGTAAATATTCGTAATAAGTTTGTAACTATTTTTGTTGTTTTGTAAATAATAATAAAAGAGCCTTTAAGATCTAATCTTATGGATCTTTTATAGTTCTCAATTATGTACAGACAAAAAGCTAATATGAATATCATGAACCTTATATATAAACACTATTTATTACAAAACTTCAACTCCTATAAACTTCTACACTATGCCACTCTATTCCTCCATACAAATTACACCATAACTTCCCACTTGACCTTTATATATCTATTACGCATTTCTCTTACACCTAAGAGTAGGTGATCTCAATAACATAAAAAAATAGGATGCTTTCTAGCAACCTATTTTTAAACTTTAAATATAGCAATACTTCCTTTATTTGTAGATGATACTTCTAATTTCACTTCTATTCTATCTTTTAATTCCTGAACATGAGATATTATCCCTACTACTCTTCCATCACTTTGTAGGTTTACTAAACATTCAACAGCATTATCTAGTGACTCTGGATCTAATGTTCCAAAGCCTTCATCAATAAACATAGTATCTAACTGAATTCCTCCAGAATACCTTTGAACAACATCAGCAAGACCTAATGCCATAGATAACGATGCTTTAAAGGACTCTCCACCTGATAATGTCTTTACATCTCTAGCCTTCCCAGTATAATTATCAAATACCTCAAGGTCTAACCCCTGACCTTTTCTTTTATCACCTATATCTTCTTTTCTTAATAATTCAAATCTATTATTAGTCAT
>JAHAIU010000112.1 GCA_018372555.1 Clostridium sp. | reverse complement strand
CAAGTCGCCTTGACTGGACGTTATCCAGCACCCTGCCCTATGGAGCTCCGACTTTCCTCTCCTAGATCTAGTCTAGCAGCGATTGCATGTCTTACTCGCAAAATTTATATTACCATAACTTTATTAATAATACAAATGAATTTTTTGTAAGCCTACACAAATTGTAGTATTATTACTAACATAATTAAAATAACCCAAGAGTAAAATCCAATCCCTGAAAATAAAAGAGTTACTGCTATAAGTACAAAAATACATAACCTTGCAGCTGGATTACAACAATTTCTTATAACAGGAACTCTTTTAGAAAAGCTTTTACCTATACCTTCAAAAATATCTTTTACTCCATCTTGAAAGACCTTTCCCCAAGATCCACCTTTTTTTTTGGAATAATAGGATTTTCCCATAGCTTCAACTCCTATAATACTATATCTTATTATTACTTTATGCTAAAGGAGTAAAACTGTGTAAGCTCTTATAATTTAAGCATAAGTATATGGATCTTCACTATTTTCAGATACTAGTATTTCTACATCTTCTAATTTATCTTTAATCTTATTTATTACTTCTAAAAATACTATCCATTCAGAAGGGAAATGACCTGTATCAATTATAGATAAACCCATCTCTTTATAGTCTGAAGCATAATGATAAGTAGTATCTCCTGTAATAACACAATCTGCGCCTCTTTTATAAGCTATATCCAAAAAACTACTTCCACTTCCATTTATAACAGCTATATTTTTAACCTTATCTGCAGCTCTAACTAATTTTACATTGCTTATATTAAGCTTTTTCTTAATATTATCTACAAATTCATCTAATAAAATAGCCTCTTCTAACCTAATTATTCTTCCAAGTCCCTCATTAGAATTTCTTGCATTTTTATTTAACTCTATAAGTTCTTCAGAATTATATCCTAAAATATTTACTATAGTCTCATTTAACCCTTCTTTTGCTGAGTCCAAGTTAGTATGACTAGAATAAAGATTAATATCATTCTTTATTAATTCAATTATCTTTTTACCTGTTAATGTATCAGTAGTTATACTGCTTGGCTTTTTAAATAGTAAGGGGTGATGAGTAATTATTAAATCAACCTTTTTTTCTTTAGCCTCTTCTATTACATCTAATGTACAATCTAATGCTAAAAGAACTCTTTTTACTTCAGACTCCTTATCTCCAACCATTAATCCAACATTATCAAAATCCTCTTTTAAATTTAATGGAGCAAAGTCCTCCATTACTTCAATAATTTCTTTTAACTTTTTCATCCTCTTACCTCCTTATTATCCTAAATTAAATTTCTAAAGTTATATTTCCATTATATATATGTTTCAATAAGTAATCTATATTTTTAGTACTTATGTTATTTTAAGTGAAAACTAGCTTTGAAAGTAAATTGCATTAAGTAAAAAATACTTTTAACAGTAAATTGTATTAATTAAAATCATTTATCTTCTAATTTTTATATAAGTTCATTATGTAATTACCTAATTTAAATATTCTATATATAAACTAATTTAATAAAATCTAAAAATTATATCGAAACCTATATACTAATAAGATGTACCCATCGCACTAAAGACCTTATTAAAACTTTTTCTTTAGAATAACTAATCCAGGCGCGCAGCATTGCTTATCTCCACCCTATAGAAGTTGGAAATATTAGCAATGGTAGCGAGCGAATAAAATCAAAAAAATTCTAAACTTAAAATCTTATATTATGCAATAGCCACATCTTATATTAAACTTATGTAATAATTTTTTATTTTAAAAATAGTTAATCATATTATCTATAATGCTTATTTTCTCAATAACACCATTTCTTCTTTCTTTGGCATTAATAGTACTTTCTGTAATAAGTCCTAATATTTTTTCATATTCTTTTTTCTTAGAAATTAAATACTCTTTCATTAAAGGCTCTTTTTTCATTAAAAGTCTTGGACTAAATTCATAGTATATTGGATCTAATGCCATAGATTCTCCAGACTTCTTTCTTACCTTAAATAATTCATAATAAATTCCTTCTTCTTCACAAAGTAATTCATCTATTATTTCATAATCATTAGTATATAAGTATTCTCTTAAAACTTCTGGATTTTGAGCCGGTAGTAATAATAAATAATTTAACTCACTTACCTTATCTAAATTTTCTTCTAACAAACCTTTTATCAGATTTCCACCCATTCCTGCAATTATAACTGTTTCAACTTCTCCTACTTCAAGTGGATCAAGTCCACTTCCAAGTCTAAATTCTAGTTCATCTCCAACACCTTCTAATATAGCATTTAATCTTGCCTTTCCTAAAGGTTCTTTATTTATATCTATTGCTATAGCTTTACTGCATAAACCATTTTTTATTGCATATAAAGGTACATAACCATGATCTGTTCCTATATCTGCTAAAATAGTTGTATTTTCATCTAAATTATCTATTATAAAACTTAATCTTTTGCTTAGTTGCATAAATTTCCTTCTCCTTGCTAAAATTAAAATTAGCACCAATAGGTGCTAATCTAAATAATCCTTTAGTTTTTTACTTCTTGATGGATGTCTTAACTTTCTTAAAGCTTTTGCTTCTATTTGTCTAATTCTTTCTCTAGTTACGTTAAATTCCTTACCAACTTCTTCTAGAGTTCTTGCTCTACCATCATCTAATCCAAATCTAAGTCTTAATACTTTTTCTTCTCTTGGAGTTAAAGTATCTAAAACATTGATTAATTGTTCCTTAAGCATTGTAAATGCTGCTGCTTCTGCTGGTGCTAAAGCGTCATCATCAGGAATGAAATCTCCTAAGTGTGAATCTTCTTCTTCACCTATTGGAGTTTCTAATGATACTGGTTCTTGAGCAATTTTTTGAATTTCTCTAACCTTATCTACTGGTAAATCCATGACCTTAGAAATTTCTTCTGGGAATGGATCTCTTCCAAGTTCTTGTAATAATTGTCTTTGGACTCTGATAAGCTTATTAATAGTTTCAACCATGTGAACTGGAATTCTTATAGTTCTTGCTTGGTCTGCAATAGCTCTAGTAATTGCTTGCCTTATCCACCATGTTGCATAAGTAGAAAACTTAAAGCCTTTTCTGTAATCAAACTTTTCAACAGCCTTGATAAGTCCAAGATTTCCTTCTTGAATAAGGTCAAGGAACAACATACCTCTTCCTACATATCTCTTTGCAATACTAACTACAAGTCTAAGATTTGCTTCAGCAAGCTTTTTCTTTGCTCTTTGATCACCATTTTCAATTCTATTAGCAAGTTCTATTTCTTCTTCTGAAGATAATAGTGGCACCTTACCTATTTCTTTTAAATACATTCTTACTGGATCGTCTATTGCAATACCTTCTGGAATTGTTAAATCTATTTCTTCTTCGACTTCTTCTACACCACTTGGTTCACCAATTACTTCTATACCCATTGATTCTAGAACTTCATAAATTTTTTCAATTTGTTCTGGACTTAAATCAATGTTCTCTATCTCATCCATTATTTCTTTATATGTTAAAGTACCGCTTTTCTTCCCTTTATCTAGCAGATTCTTTACAATATTCATCTTATTATTTCTATCGTCATTATCTTTTTTAACCTGCTTAGCTTTTGTTTTTTCATCTAACATGTTTTTACCTCCTTCCGTTATTGCCAACTGCATCTACACCTCTCTTTAGCTATTCATTAGCTTATTTAGCTCAATTGCAATTTGTATAGACTCTTCAATCTTCCCTTGTGCCTCTAAAGCTTTTTGCTTTTGCTTTAATTCTTTTTTACGTGTATTCAATTTATAATTATTAATCTGTCTAACTAAATCCTCTATAAGCTTTTTATTATCTTTTCCTGTTAAAACTTCTTGATCCTTAATTTTTACAATTTCTTCAATAGTTTTAATTTCAGTACACCTTGTTTCTAAAAAAGTAATTATATTATTTATATTTCCCTTTTTAGCTTCTTTAATAATAGAAAAAATCTCTTTATGTTCTGGAAGAATTAACTCTTCTTGGTTTATTAATTTACTAATGAAATCAAAATATTCATCTTCTAGAGATAATTTCAATAGAGCTCTTTCTGCCTTAAGAAATGCAGGCTCCTTATATAATTTTGTTCCATTTTCTTCCTTATTATTCATAAATTCTTGATTTTTAATATTTTTTGTCATTTCTTTTGATAGTAAGTCATATAAAGCCTGTTCTCTTATACCTGTATTTTCTGATATCTTTTTAATATAGATATCCTTTTCGATAGGATTTACCTTTGCCAATATTTCTGTAACCTTTTTACCATATCTTATCAAGTCATTACTGTCTTTAAAGTTTATATTTTCACCAGCTTTTTTAATCCTGTAATCTACTAAACCTTCTGCGTCATTAATTAGCTTAATAAAGGCTTCTTTTCCATTACTTCTTACATATTCATCTGGATCTTTCCCTTGAGGAATACTTAAAACTCTAACGTCAAAACCTGCATTTTTTAATATTTCTAACCCTCTCATAGTGGCTGTTTGCCCTGCTACATCAGCATCATAAGAAATGATTACTTTATCAGCATACCTTCTTAATAATCTTGCCTGATTTTCTGTTAATGCAGTACCTAATGATGCTACAACATTTGTAATTCCATATTGATGCAAGGTTATTAAATCCATATATCCTTCTACCATAATAAAGTATCTTTCCTGCATATTACTTTTTATTGCAAAGTTTAGCCCATATAAATTAGTACCTTTTTGGAAAACTAAAGTTTCAGGAGAATTTAAATATTTCGGCTTAGAATCATCTAAGACTCTCCCACCAAAGCCTATAACCTTCCCCCTATAATCAAAAACTGGAAACATTACTCTATTTCTAAATCTATCATAATTATTGCCAGTCTTTTCTGAAGTAAGTACTAATCCAGCTTCTAATAAGATTTCATCCTTATATCCAAGCTTTCTCAAATAAAATAATAAATTATTCCAACTATCCTTTGCATATCCTAATCCAAACTTTTTAATAGTTTCTTCTCTTATGCCCCTATTTAAAAAATATTCTTTTGCAATTTTATTAGCTCTTAAGTTAGAATAAAAAAACCTACCTGCTTCTACATTTACTTTATATAATAATTCTTTTTTTCTTGCAGTGGGATTTACTCTAGCTTCTTCTTGAAGAACAATGTTAGATCTATCGGCTAAAAATTTGATTGCATCCATGAAAGGCATATGTTTGTTTTTCATAACAAAAGTAATTACATTCCCTGATTCGCCACATCCAAAACATTTATAAATCTGCTTTTCTTGTGAAACAGAAAAGGATGGGGATTTTTCATTATGGAATGGACATAATCCTGAAAAGCTTCTTCCAGACTTTTTAAGTCTAACTGACTCAGAGATTACATCTACAATGTCATTTGCTTCTTTAATTTTTTCTAGAATCTCTTCAGAAATCTGCAAGGAGATTCACCTCCTTACTTATATTTTTGGTCAACCTATAATAATTTCGACATTTTTTATTAAAATCCTTCTTTATTTCAAATTTTTTATAGGTTTTTTTTAAATCTTCTTTATTTATATTCTTTATCAATATTAAATTTCCTCTATTTTTTTAACTTTGTTTATTTTATTTTTAATAAATTACAAGTTTAGGAACGAATAAATTATTAAACATATTTAAACAATAGTCATCACTCATCCCTGAAACATAGTCAGCTACAGCTCTTTTTAAGCCTTCTTCCTTAGCTACTTTTTGATAAATATCAGGTAATTCATTTTCATGATTATAATAATAATTTAAAATATTTTCTAACACAAATTTTGCTTTATTTCTCTCTACTCTTAGAATATCTCCTAAATATACATTTTTAAACATAAACCTTCTAAGTTCTGTCATAGCTTCCCATACTTCTTTACTAAATTCAATATCAAATATCCCTTTTTCTAAAGCTAATGCTGTATTTTTAACTACATCGGTTACTAAAGTTTCTATTCTTTCAGAATGGGTTTTTCCTAAAACTTTTATTACTTCTTTAGGTAAATCATCTACGCCTAAAAGTCCAGCTCTTATAGAGTCATCTATATCATGGTTTAAATAAGCTATCTTATCGCTTACTTTAACTACTCTACCTTCTAAAGTTTTAGCTTTATTGTTGCTATTATTATTTAAACCACTGTGGTGTAGTATTCCATCTATTACTTCTTCCGTTAAATTTAGTCCTCTTCCTTCTCTTTCAAGTTTTTCAACTACTCTAACGCTTTGTTCATTATGCCTAAAACCTTCATCTAAAAATTCATTAATTACTTCCTCCCCATTATGAGCAAAAGCTGCATGACCTAAATCATGACCTAATGATATTGCTTCAATTAATGATTCATTAATTCCTATTCCTATACCTATAGTTCTTGCTATTTGAGATACTTCTAATGTATGAGTAAGTCTTGTTCTATAGTGATCTCCAAAAGTTTTAATATACACTTGAGTTTTATGCTTTAAGCGTCTAAAAGATTTACAATGAATTATTCTATCTCTATCAACCATGAAGCAAGTTCTAAAAGAATCCTTCTCTTCCTCTACCTTCCTTCCTAGACTTTCACTACTAAATGTTGCTTGAGGAAGTAATGTCAACCTCTCAAAACCCTCCATTTTTTCTCTTACATTCATCTATCTCACCTCTATATTACATATTCTATATTTTTCTCTATTTTCCTCTATTTAAACATATTTTATAATTTTATATTTAATACCAAGTATATTTTCTTTTTTTTACTAATATCTTAGTAATAAATAATAAAAAAGGAGATATACATGAGAAAGGTACCACCCTCTATAAAAGATGAGCTTCTTCCTATAGATGAAATAAAAAACAATATATTAACTTTATATAACTTAAAGAATGCTGCTGTATTTAGTATAAAATTTAAAGACACAGAAAAACAAAGAGCTGTATATAGAATAGATGTTGATAATAAAAGTTTTTGCTTAAAAAAAGTTTACTATAATGAAGAGAATCTTTTGTATGTATATTCTGCTATGGAATGGTGCTATAGAAATAAAATTCTTGTTCCTAAGCTTTTACCAACTGTAGACGGAAACAGATATGTTAAATATAAAAATATGCTTTTTATTTTAACCCCTTGGCTTGATGGAGATAAATGTGATTTTGATAATATTAATCATGTCCTTCTATCATCTAAAACCTTAGGAAAATTACATACAACCTCCAAAAATTTTAAACCTATATCAGGTAGTGCGCAAAGGATTGGTCTTGAAAATTACAATGAGACTATAGGAAAACATTTTAACCAACTACTTCAAAGCATTAGTAATGCTCATAAATATGATGATAGATTTTCGAATCTAATATTAGATAATGTAGATGATAACTTAGAACTAGCTAAGATTTCTTATGAGATTTCTTCCTCTATAATAAGTGATGAATTATCTATATCTCTTTGCCATGGAGATTACGTAAATAAAAATATTATTGTACACGATAGTAATGTAGCCTTAATAGACTTTGATAAGTGTAAATTTGATTATTCAGTAAAAGATATATCTTATTTTTTAAGAAGATTATTAAAAAGGGATAATACTAACTGGCAAACTAATTTAACAATAAATATTTTAGATGCCTATATAGAAGAAAATGAACTAAGCCCATCAGATTTGAAGTTTATATTAGCTTACATTGCTTTTCCTCAGAAATTTTGGAAACTTTCTAGAGACTATTATAAAAATATAAGGAAATGCAACAAAAATTCCTTTATTTCTCTTATGGAAAAAAACATAAATAAAAGTAAGAATCAATTAGAATTTGTATACGATCTAAGTAAAGCCCTAAGAAAACACTATAATATTAAGATTTAAATTGTACAGGAGCTTTTAACATATTATGCTCACCCTCCGTCGCAAACTCCAAGTCAGCTTACGCACAACATGTTAAAAGCTCCTTCATTTTAAAGATACTCTTACAAAAAATCTGTAAAGATTTTTATAAAAACTCTTTCATTTTTTAATTTTTTCATTCTTTAATTAATAAAATGCCTCGCATTTTATTAATATTAAACTGGTCTACATTTGATTCCGTAGCCACCTCTACCAGCATTAAAGCGTAGTATTTCATAAAGCTTATTGTCTAACTTTAATTGCATATTATTATCTGAATTATTTTCCAAGAACTCAAAATCGATATTTTCCTTAATACAGTAATTAATAATAGCATCCTTTGTAATGCTAACTGTTGGATAAACAGTGTAGTTCTCATATGGAATATCTATGCTTATTTTTATCATATTTTTAAACATTCCCATAATTCCCTCCAGTTAATTTATATTTTTCTTTATACTATTCTTATTCTTTAATTATATAATAGATTGCCAAGTAATTTTTAAATTGATAATTAGTAATTGTAAAAAGGACTGCCTAAGCAGTCCTTTTTACTCTATCTTTTATTCTTAATTTGAGCTTGTGCAGCTGCTAATCTAGCAATTGGCACTCTAAATGGTGAACAAGAAACATAATCTAATCCAATATTATGGCAGAATGTTACTGATGATGGATCTCCACCGTGTTCTCCACATATTCCAATCTTAAGATCACTCTTAACTGATCTTCCCTTTTCAGTTGCAATTTTAACTAATGCACCTACACCTGTTTGATCTAGTTTTGCAAATGGATCTTGTTCATATATTTTCTTTTCATAGTAGTCAGCTAAGAATTTAGCAGCATCATCTCTTGAGAATCCAAATGTCATTTGAGTTA
>JAHAIU010000111.1 GCA_018372555.1 Clostridium sp. | reverse complement strand
TTTACAAGTTTATCATTGCTTAGTAATTCTGATAGCTTTCCAAATACATATTCATTAGCTTTATCAGCTCTTATTGCATTTGAATGACAAACTGCTGTTCCTCTATTCTTCCAATTCCCACAACAGTAGTATTCTAATCTTCGCTTAGTTCCGTCTTTTTTTGTTCTTGTACTTCTCATTATTACCATTCCAGCTCCACATTCTGGGCAACGTAGAATTCCTGTGAGTGGAAACTCTCCATCATAGATTCTTGATGGTTTTCCTTTAGATGATTCAAGTAGATTTTGTACCTTATCCCAAAGCTCTTGTTCTATTATTGGCTCATGTATTCCATCTACAAGTATTGGATTAGGATTTTTATGTTTTCTTCTTTTTTCACTCCAATTTTGAAGTACATTATATCTTATTTTTCCTATATATACTGGATTATTTAGTATGTCTTTTACTGAACTTACTGCAAAAGAGTTTCCTCTTTTAGTAGTATGACCATATTTATTTAGATATCCAGCTATAGCCTTATATCCATTACCTTCTGAATACATTTTGAAAATAGTTCTTACCACTTCTGCTTCTTTTGGGTTTATGACAAGCTCCGTATCTTTTCTCTTTTTATTTGTTGAATTCTCTATTGGTTTTAAGTCATATCCTATGACAACGTTTCCGTTCCAACGTCCTTCTCTTGCCCTTGCCAGCATTCCCATCTTTACATTCTGTGCTATTGTACCTCGTTCAAGCTCTCCTACTGCTCCCATCATTTGAAGTGAAAATTTCCCCATTGGTGTTTCAGTTTCAAAATTCTCTGAGTAAGATTTGAAAGCAATATTATTCTTTTCTAGCAAGTCAACTATTTGTAGAAGTTCTAAAGTGTTTCTTGCTATTCTGTTTATCTTCCATGTGATGACCATATCGAATTTTTTATCATCTGCATCCCTTAGCATTTCCTTCATAGCTGGTCTTGCTTTTATTGATTTACCACTTATACCTCTGTCTGAATATACCTTGAATACAGCATATCCGTTATCTTCACAATACTTTATCAACAAACGTTCTTGTTCTTCAATACTGTAACCTTCTTCGGCTTGCTCTGTTGTTGAAACTCTACAATATACTGCTACTATCTTTTTAGACGACAATACTGTTGTTATTAGTTGTGCTGATTTTGACATCTTTCCCCACATCCTTATTATTAGTTTTTGAGATACTAGATTTGAGGATGATATCTGAAATCACCTCTATTATTTCTTTTACTGTTGCTTGTTCTCTTTGTTTTTCCATGTTTACCATCCTCCTAGTATCAAATTAATAATATATATTTATCAAATATTTTATATTCATTCGTAAAATATTTATTGATTCTATTTTATTGGAGTCTTTGGAGCTTTTGTCTGCTCCAAAAACTCTTATGATTTGTATTACTACTTTATCTTTATGATTAGAACTGGTGAACCTTCATAGCTTGTGTATTCAGCTTCATCAAATGTCATTGAAGTTCTATCACTGAAATCTAGTTTGAACCTTTCAGCTATTTCTCTTACTAGAGGTACTGAATATACTATTGATCTATTTTTATATGCTTTTACATTGAAGTTATTGTTATTATTAGGTAATTTACATCCTATTATCAGACTATCTTCATTGTAGGAAAATTGAAGTGTACTTGGATTTTGAAGGTATTCGCTTGCTTCTTTATTTATTACTGCCCTGTTTCCTGTCTTTGCTTTTACTAGAGTGAAAACACCTTTAGTTGATAGGCTTCTTGCTGTGTTTTTAGCTGAAAATGGTACTGCATCAGCTATACACTCAGTTGCTTCTATACTATTTTCTTCTTTAGTTTTGTTTGAGCTTTCATCTTCTTTTATGTCTTTTTCTTCTGAGATTACAGTTTCATTAGACATTAGTGTTTCTTGTTCTTCAAAATTGTTTACTTCATTATTATTCATTGTTACCACTCCTTCATTAGCTACTGATTCTTTATCTGAATTTATTCTTTTTACTGACATTGTTATCTTCCTTTCTTCTTACATTTTTTCTAGTTCAGCTCCGCCAAACCCGTTCTTGATTTTTTTAGTTCCCGTTCTGAAACCCTCACCGCATCTATGATTTCCCGATATTCCCGTTTTCCCGTTAGAAACTAGAGTGTTCTTTTTTATAGTATTTTAGAATGATTGTTGAATTCTCTTTATTTATACACTTAGTTTTCTATCGGGTTTTCGGGTTTTACGGGTGTTTTGCCTATTTATCTGCCTTTTGTATCGGGTTTTGTTACCCGTTACTAATTATGAAACGGGAGTTGGAAATGTATTAACTGTTAAATATTCTTTTAAGTATTCTTTAGGTACTTTTAGAATATATACTGTATCTGCAAGCTTTCCTTTAGGTACTTTTTGCACACCTAGAGACTGCATTCTTTTTTCTTGTTCATCTTTCGAAAAGACTTGTCTTCGTATGCTTGCTCTGTCGCCTTCGCTTTTTAGGTATCCTTTTTTCTTCCATTCTCTTATTACAATTTTAGGATCTTCATTGTTTAGTGCCCTAAGTTCTCTTTGTAATACATTTTTAAGTATCATTACTTGATAGTTTCCAAAATCATTTTCAATAATTCCCCAGCATATTCTAGGTGTTGAGTAACTATTGCTTGTTTTGAAATTAGATATATTTTGAATTATGACTTGTATCATATCCAAAAATGCTTTTTCTCCGAAGTCTCTTTCCTTAATGCTTTCAGCTTCATTTGCACTTAAAAAGTTTAATACTGCTTCTAAATCGATATTCAATCCTAATGCTTCATTAGCAATATCACCTGCAGTCAATATCGCAGAAAACTTATTAGCAATTCTATCTTTAAATTCACTACCAGGCATTACTTCTAGTGACTTGTCCCTCCATTGTTGAAACTTATCATCTATTATTTGAAATCCTTGATTGAAAATATGTTTTACGTATTCAACCCCAGCATTTCCATAGTTAGTATTTATAGTTTTCTTTATGTTTTCGGCATTTTCTGCTGATTTTGTCCATTCTACGCCTTCAAAACAAATTGCCCTTACTCTCAAACCAGCATTGTTATTAGTTTTTTCAAATATTGATTGTTCACCTGTAGAAATTATGGTAGTTGCCCATGTTTGCTGATTTCTTTGAGTTATAGAATCGCTTAGACGTGCCTTTTCCAAACCTGATGCTATAGTATACAATTCCTTAGTTATACTCTTTTGATTTACCATTGATAGTTCATCAAAAGCCATTGGTACTCCGAAATTTCCACCTAGTGAATTTATCATTGAATTAGCTGTTGCATTCCAAGTTCTTAGTAGACCCTTATTCCTTATATCTGGTAATCCAAAAATTGATAATGCTAGTTTGGTTGCAGTAGTTTTGCCAGTTGTACTCTTTCCAGCTAAGTGAATTATTAGTGTATCAACATCTTTTTCAGTTTTATTCAAATATCCAACTATTACAGCTGAAAAACTAATACAAATCATAGCTTCTAATGCTGTGTTTCCTTTAACCTCATTACTGTACATATTAATCCAGTCTTCAATGCTTCCTTTACAACTGACATTAAATCTTAATAAATCTTGGTCGTTTATAGCAATGTACTTTGAATCGTTGCTTATTGACTTATCAAGTCTGAATTCTAGTTGTCCTTCTTTATCTGAATTCCATCCAACTTTGCTATAGACAAAACTGTGAGGTGCTGTGATAGATTGATTTGAAAGATATCTTGATATTACCTTCTCAAATTCTGCTGGAATGTCATTACCATACTTAACTGTAGTAATCAATTTGTTAGGTATAAGGATTTCTCTTGAATACTTTTGTTCCTCATAGATTCCTTTAACTTTGCTTACAATTATCAAAAAATGTTCGCCACTATCTAAATTCCTAAATGTCCTATCAACAAATATTGGCTCACATATTTTTACTCTTTGGATACTTCCATCTTCTTTTGTATTTAATGCTATTAGTCCTTTATCTGATAATTCTTTTCTTTCTTCAACTTGAAAAGTTTCGCCTTGTTTCAATCTTTCTACTGTTATATTAGACATGTGCTTATCCTCCTCTTGTTTAGAAGGATGGCTTGGAAACCTAGGATGGTTTCCAAATCCATCCTAAGTTTTCTGTGTTATTCTTCTGCTGTTTCTTCATGTGAATCTTCTTCTTGTTCTTGTAATTCAGATACATTGAAAATTCGTGTTACATTAGTATATATGCCTTTATCTGTAGTTACATTTTTTAGTTCAAGTCCAACTTCCTTATTTAATAGCTCATCTATAGTTACATTATTAGTTCTTCCTACAACAGCCATAAATAGCTGATAAATCAATTGTCCTGGATAATTGATTAATAGAAAATTTTGATTTAGTTGATATTCTCCAATAGCAAATGTAACTTTCGCTCTTTTTACAAATCTTCCCTTTGAAGTTGCTGGTGTTGTAGCTTCAAATCCTAGTATTATAGCTCTTTCAGTTCCATTACCAAACTTTGGTTGGATTTCTTCTAATTGAATTACTTGATTTTCATCTACTATTCGAGATGTTACTTGTGGTCTTATTATGTGGGATACTTTCTTTACTGCCATTTTGCATTACTCCTTTTCAATTTATTAAATAATGCAAGCTTGCTTTTTCTAAGATATATCTTTAAATATATCTTATCAAAATCTTGTTATTGATTCAGCGACAGAAAATATATCAACTTTTTTAAAAATTGTCAGAAAAAAAAATAAGCCAAAACTATTGACTTATTTTTAAAATTAATTTATAATATATCTTCATATTTTTTATATAGCTTATCAAGTTTTTCTAAAAATTCTGCTCCACCCATTTTATCTTGTTCTGAAAGTAATTCAACACCTTCAATATCATATTTCATTTTTCTTATTTTCTTATTTAATATATTCATTATCTCTTCATTTACATTAAAAATATCTTCTTTAGCTTTAGATAATGTCGTACATGTTCTTACTGTCAAATTTATATATTCATCATATGTATCTGAAAAATCATTCGGTATTTGATTTCGAATTTCTCTAATTTGATTTTTGATTTTCATTTCCATATTATATTCATTTTCTATTTTTTCTTTTTCTTCATCACTTTTACCATATTTTTTAGAAGCATTTAGTGAGTAATTAAATCTTTCTTTTTGCTCTTTAGTTACATTTTTATTAGACACCATTCTCCTTAACGCTTTTGTTGCATCAGGATCCCAATATAATTCATTAGCCAAAGATACTAATTTTTTGAAACCAACATCACTAGATAAAAGTATGTCTATAAATTCTTCACCCCAAAAATCTTTTATACTATCACATATTCTACGAACAGGACGTCTATTATCTTTTATATTATCTATATTTCTTATTCTTAATACTTCAGCCGCCACATTCTCTATATTATATTTCTTCTCATTAACCTCATTTTCATTATTTTTACACATTTTTATCTCTCCTTGTCTGAATATATAATAAAAATTTATTTTATTATACAAAAAAAAGATGGATTTCTCCACCTTATTGAATTACTAGAAAAACCTTCTTATCAGTTCTTCTGCAATTCCAAACTTTTTTGATATGTTGCTTATAGCCTTTTCTTCTGACATTCCTTCTAGTATCAGCTCCAATACCAAAATTATTATCTGTAACATTTTTATCATCTGCATTATACCTTTCTTTACATAGAAAAAAGCCATTTAAGACTTTTATCATCTTAAACAGCTTTTTCATTTTATCTGTTATTCATCATCTCTTACCCATCTGCCTACTTGTCCACAATTAGGACATTTCAATTCAGTTATATTAGATATTGTATTAGTTCCCAAAGCTTGTTGTTTAGGAATTCTTTTTGATACTTCTCCTAACACTTTACCTATGTTCAATAATATAGATTCTCCTGCTGATATTTTATATCCACACGCAGAACACTTTTGTCCTTTCATAATGTAATTCTCCTTAAACTTTTATTATTTTATAACATTTACTGCATATTCTAATTTTTTTATCATCAAAAGATCTTACAGTTTTTGTTGATATATTCTTTTTGCATATTTCACATTTATTACGAAATATCTTTTTTATTAAGTAATTATCTAGACCTATCATATTTTTTTAATACCTATCTCTTTAAAAAATAATCATACCCAAGAACTTCTCCCCTAAATACTATCTTATTTTCTTCAATGTTTTTGTTGAATTCATCTTTTGTCATTTGTACATCAGTTCCATCTTCTTTTTCTACATACCATACATTTTCTTGATTTTTATTTAATGAATTTGGTCTTAGTTTATCTAATCCTTCAATATCATCAACCCAATAACCATCAATATAATTTGCAACTGCTTTTTTCCCATTAACCATAAAATAATATATTTTATCTCCTATTTTAATCCAAGAATTTCTTACCACTTTACCATTTTCAATATAATAATCTCCTACACATCCATTTAATACTTTTTTATTATCTTTTATATATATCATATCATCTATATATCCCTTTGCTGTCCAATCATTAACAGCATCTTTACAATGAAAACCATCCCAATCACTATTATAATCAGTTGAATCATTATTATCATATTCAATTGAAGTAATACCTTGTTTTATATTTAAGTGTGTTAAATCTGATTCTGAATATCCTAGCCATTTACCACTATTATCAAATCTACATTGAATTCCATCTATAATTTTAGTTCCTGTCACCATACTTCCATCACTATCTAAATAATAATAATCTGCTGGTCCACCAAAGTAACGAGCATATCCTTGAAACCATCCTGTTTCCATATATCCTTGCCAATCGAAATGATACCATTTTCCATTTATCTGTTTCCAACTGTCTTTCACATATGAATTTCCTTCTGTATACCACCAACCTGTACTATCTTTCTTCCATTCTGCACTAGCTTTTATTGGAGCAACTGTAATCAAACTTGTTGCTATCAATCCAATTGTTATTATCTTTTTTAGTTTTTGTTTTTTCATTATCATTCTCCTCCATTTATTTTATATTTAGATTTTATTACTATTGCTTGGACAATTATTGTCCTTATTGTGATTTTTTTTCATCTTTAGTTGTTTCAATTAGATGTCTTAGCCATCTTTCTGAATAGCCTAATTCCCTAGAAAGTGCTTTTAGATTTGTACCATCATACTCTTTTAGTCTTTCTAAAACATATTTTTTCGAATACAATCTCATAGGGAAAGTTACTTGTTGTCCATTGTAATACTTATGTACTCTTTTAGTGACTTCAACTCCCAAGTTTTCAACCATATCTTGATATACTCCGCTGAAATCACTAGAGTCTGCTTTTCTTATTTTTCTTATTTTGGCTCTCCCCCTTTCGTTCTTTAATCTAATAATAACTAATCTTGATTTTTTTCTCTTCTGCATTCTTCCTTGTAAAATTCCACTTTCTATATTATTTGCAACTGCATTATACACAGCTTACTTGGACATATACTGTCTTTCTAATATTTTTTTAGTATTTTTCTGCTAAAATCATCGTACTATGATTAACATCGTCTATTACATAAACTTTTACATTATATTCTATAGAAAATAGTTTCTTATCAACTTCATATCGCTTTTTGTATTTTGGAACTTCTTGTTCATGTTCTATTAGAACTTTATCTCCTTTTACCTCTAGTCTGAAAACCTGTAGGTAGTCCAACTTCTTTTTCTCTTTGAGTGAATCTATCATGCTCCACATTAGAATTTGAAGCTGTATTGAAACAACCTCATTTACTTGTCTGCTTACATAGCGATTTTCTTTCTTGAACATTTTTTATCATCCTTCCTTCAATTATTTTTGCATATGAAAAAAGACTACCTTCTCCATTGGAAAGTAGCCTTATTAGCAATCTATTTCTGCAAACATATATTCATCATTATTATTATCAAACATTAATTCAGACCTCATATTCAAAAGTTCATCTGCATAAATTTCCCTTATTAATTCTTCTTGAATTTCTTCTTTGGTAGTTTTATTTATCCACATATCAACTAATGTATCTTTATCAAATGTGTTACTTATGAAAGATTCTGTATCAAGAAGATATTGAAGCTTGTTTCTCTCTAAATTTTCTAAACCAGCATTCATCTTATATATGACTTTATCACCATCTACAAAACCATATCCATCTGCTTCTACATCTTCAAATACTCTTACTAATCTATTTATGTTTATATCTACATCACAATTATTTTTTATCCACAAATATGCTTTTATTATTGAGTTATCCACATCTATATTATCTATTTCCATTGATATTTTTAATGTCTGTTCAAAATCTGATAGCAGTTCTTTGCGAATTTCTTCATCATCAATTTTTGATATTAGACTTTCTATCTTTTGAACCTTTTCTTCTTCCATATTGTTATATTTATTGATTACCTTATTTATATCATTCAGCATGAAATTTTTTATTATTGGTGAAAGGTTTGTATTTATTATCATCTTTTTCAGCTCCTTCAATTTACATTTGATTTAGAATATTTTTAGGTGTTATTTCAAAAGGTATTACTAATGATACTGAATAGTCATTGTTACACAAAGCTAATGAGCTTGTATATACTTTTTCATTACTGCATTCTATCTTGTCTACATATTCAACTATTACATTATCAACATCTATGTGTGCTTTTTCCTTTATTATTGGAAAATCTGATTCATCTTCGACAACTATTACATATCCTCCATTATCTTTATATTGATCTCTATCAGCTCCGTATTCTTCATCCAATATTGATAGTATTCCTTCAATGTTTTCTTGAACTTCCTTTGGTAATCTGTCTGCCTTGCTTATT
>JAHAIU010000588.1 GCA_018372555.1 Clostridium sp. | reverse complement strand
TAAATTAATTAAATCCTGTGACTCTTTAGATAACTGATTTAATACATTTTCTTTTACTGATTCAGCTATCTTCTGTAATTCTTCTTTCTTGATATCTCCATCCTCTGTTTTTTCCTTAATCTCTTTTACTAATGTTTGTTCCATTTTTACCACATTCTTAGTTACTAAGTCATTAGCTCTATCTATAGCAGAATTTATTAATAACTTTTGGTTCTCATTTTGAATTTTTTGTGTTTCTGCTTTAGCCTTTTCTGTTAATTTCTTAGTATAAAGTGTTATATAAGCTGTACCTACACTTATAGCTCCACATACAATAATAACTAATAATTGTGTTAAACTTTCTTTAATCATTTCCATTTTATTTTCCTACCTTTCAATTTCTTTATATATAAAATAAAAAGACCTACATGGTCTAAATATTTTGTTTTTGTACGCTATTTTATTTTTTGATTAATTTCAATCATTGTATTTTCAATGGCATTCATTCTTTCTCCTACATTGGTTACTAGAATTCTATTTGTTTCTGATAATTCTCTGTTAGTTTGCAAAAGCTCTTGATTAACTTTTCTGTTATCCTCGATTGTTTCTATAAGCTTTTTTCTCTCGATATTCATTTGCTCTCTTATTTCCTTATCTATTTCCGCTTTCTGTTCATCTCGCTTATGGATGTACTTAGCAAAAACAAGACACATCAGGATTGGAAACCCTACACTGTTAACTAATTCAACTGTTGAATTCTCCATCTTTCACCACCTCTTTTCTTTTAAAATCCCAAGCACTTGGAATTATTTTTATAAAAGTAAGTAATAAAAAAAGACTTTAAAAGTCTCAATTCATTACTTATCTTGTTTGTAGTTAATAATTTGTGATTATTAATTCATTGTATTTTCCTCTTGCCTTAGCTTCTTTTGATACTGAATAATTAACTTGTACTTCTTTTAAATTAAAATCCTTATACCATTCTCTAACTTTTTCATGATCATTTATTGTTAATAAAAACTTCCCTTTTAAATTACTAAGCTTATCTCTTAATAATAGTTGT
>JAHAIU010000110.1 GCA_018372555.1 Clostridium sp. | reverse complement strand
CTCAAAAGAAGGCAAATGGAGTATATAGTAATTTAACAAACTATGATGGAACTTATCCAATGTGGAATGGTAATAACTATGGTGGAGTTGGAATTGATGCTCCAAATCATTCAACAGTGCCGACTGAAGAAACACATGGATTGTTAATTGATACTTTAGGAACATCAGGACGTGAAGAAGGACATTCTATGGTTTATAGAGCACCTAAGTCTGGTACAATTACTTTATCAGTTAAGGATGATGAACCATATTTACGTCAAGCTGGTAATAGTGGTGGAAAAGTTAGGTTAAGCTTTACTCATAATGGGGAAGAAATTAGCTCATATGAGCTAACAGAAAGTAAAGTTAAGGTTGATGTAGAAACTATGGAAATCAGTGTTAATAAGGGGGATCTTATTCGTATAGAAGCACAAAATATTGATAATCCAACAAAACCATCTATTCATATTACACCACAAATTCAATATCAAAATGTTGAAGTAGCTGATACAGAGGCACCAACAGTACCAACAGAAGTAATGGCTGAGAATATTACAGAAAATACTGCAGATATCAGCTGGACAGCAGCAACAGACAATGTAGGTGTTACAGGATATGAAGTTTATAATGGTGATACTTTAATAGCAACAGTTAATGATGGAACATCAGTTAAAGTAACTGAACTTACAGCTGGGACTGAATATACATTAAGTGTAAAAGCAGTTGATGCAGCTGGAAATAAATCAGAAGCAGGTACAGTAATATTTAAAACAACAGCAATAAAAGAAGTTGATAAAACTGTATTAGGAAAAGCTATAGAGTATGCTGAAGAAGTTAAGGCAGAGGGAGCCCTTGAAAATGTTGTTCCAGCAGTAGTTAAAGAATTTGAAGCAGCATTAGAAAATGCTAAGGCTGTTTTAGCAGATGAAAATGCCACAGCAGATGAAGTGAAAGCAGCTTCAGATAGATTAATTGATGTAATTCATATGCTAGAATTCAAGAAAGGTGATAAAGAACAACTTGAAAAGTTAGCTGAAATAATAAATGATTTAGATGAAAGTAAATATATACCATCAACTTGGTCTAAACTTCAAGCTGAACTTAAAAAAGCTAATAAAGTATTAGCTGATGAAAATGCAATGGAAGAAGAAGTGAAAGAGGCTTACAATAAATTAATTAAAGCTTATTTAGACTTAAGATTAATACCAGATAAATCTATGCTTGAAGAACTAATAAATAAAGCTGAAGCAATAGATACATCTAAGTACACTAAGAAAAGTGTTAATGCACTTAATAAACAATTAAAAAAGGCTAAGAAAGCTTTAGATAATAAAGAAGCTACTCAAGTAGAAGTAGATGAAGCATCAAAGGGCTTAGAATTAGCTTTAGGTGGCTTAGAATTAGCAGAAGGAAATAACAACAATAATAATGGCAACAACGGAAACAACAATAGTGGAAATAATAATAGCAGTAATAATGGAAATGGTACAACTAATAATGGGAATAGTGGTACATCAGGTAAGGGTAACCTACCTGCAACAGGTGGTACTTCAAGATTTGCATTAGTAGGAATTGCAACATTACTTCTTGGTGCTGGATCAGTGTTAAGAAGAAGAAAACATTAATCTTTTATAATAAATAAAGTAATGTTTCATGATTATAGTATCTAGGATGATAATAATAAAAATAAATTCGTAATTTTAAATTTAAAACCCCTTAACTAATATAAAGATTTAGTTAAGGGGTTTTTTATAATAATATATTAAGAATGTGATGGTTAAGAAATTCGATATATTAGCTAATAAATTTGTATAGATTAATTATTGTCGAAATATTACAATTAAGTAAATGTTTACATAGGATGTTAAGTAAGGAAAATTTATTACTGGAGGGGATAAATTTGTTAAGAAAAAAGTTGTTACCAATTTTATTAAGTTCAGCGATATTATTTAGTAATATAAGTGGTATTTCTGTATTTGCAGCTAATGAAGGTGTAGGACAAGGACCTACTGAATGGAATGGACAACCAGGGGTTTTTCAAGTAAATAGGGAAGAAGCTAGAGCAACATTTTATAATTATGATAATGTTGAACAATCTCTTGCAAGAAACAAAGAGGAATCATCAAAGTATAAGCTGTTAAATGGTACATGGAAATTTAATTGGGCTAATAACCCAGATGAGAGAATAGGACTAAAAGAACCTAACTTTAATTCAAGTGATTATGATGATAATTCCTGGGATGATATAAGTGTTCCAAGCAATTGGCAAACCAAATTTAACGAAGATGGAAGCTTTAAGTATGATCCGGTAATATATTCAAATCAAAACTATCCGTGGATAAAGACTGAAGGATTAAAACCTATAGTTGGAACTGCCCCAACAGAATTTAATCCAGTAGGAACCTATAGAAAAACATTTTCTTTAGATAAATCATGGGAAGATAAAGAGGTATTTATTAACTTTGAGGGCGTAGAATCGGCTATGTATTTATGGGTAAATGGAGAGTATATAGGTTATTCAGAAGATAGTTATACAAGAAATGAATTTAATATAAGTGATGCTCTAAATTATGAGGGTGAAAATACTATTACTGTAGAAGTTTATAGATGGTCCGATGGTAGTTATATTGAAAATCAAGATTTTATAAGGCTTTCAGGAATATTTAGGGATGTGTACTTAACGTCAAAAGATAAGGTTGAGATAAGGGATTTTACAGTAGTTACAGATTTGGATGAAAATTATGAAAATGCAGACCTGAATGTAGAAGTTGAACTAAGAGATTTAGGGGCAGAAGTAAATGAAAAGGAAAACTTATCGGTAGTTGGTACTTTATATGATAGCAATAACGATATAGTGACGACAGTTCCATTATCTTCAGAAGTAGTATTTGATGGTGAGAATAATAAAAAGATTGTGAACTTAACTCAAAAAATAATAAATCCTGCTAAATGGTCAGCCGAAAATCCTAATTTATATACTTTAGTTTTAGAGCTTAAAAGAAGTGATAAGTCTATTGAAACTACATCTGTTAGAGTAGGATTTAGGGAGTTTAAATTATCAGAAACAGGAAAAGAAATGATCTTAAATGGCGAGATAATTTCCTTTAAAGGAGTCAATAGACATGAAACTGATCCAGAGACAGGAAGATATCTAACAGAAGATGATATGAGAAAAGAAATAGAATTAATGAAACAATACAATATAAATGCTGTAAGAACAGCGCATTATCCTAATGATCCTGTATTTTATGAATTATGTGATGAGTACGGTTTATATTTAATGGATGAAGCTAATGTTGAATCACATAATGGAAGGGGGCAATACGGAGTTCCAGGAGATATTCCAGGATATATTGAAGCGACCTTAGACAGGGCTAAAAATGTGTTAGAAAGGGATAAAAATTATCCATCTGTATTAATTTGGTCACCTGGAAATGAAACTGGAGCAGGAGAGTCTATAAATGGGATGTTAAAATATTTTGATGAAAATGACCAGACAAGATTAATTCATTATCAAGGATGGAATGATAATAAATATACAGATATGGAAGGTTTAATGTATCCAGATTTAGGTACTGTTTTAAGAAGAGGACAAAATAATGCAAGGCCTTTTATTGCAATGGAATATGTGCATGCAATGGGAAATAGCTTAGGCAGTTTAAATGATTATTGGGATATTATGAGAAGTTATGATAATCTACAAGGCGGATTCATTTGGGATTGGGTAGACCAAACAGTAAATACTCCTATACCAGGAAATCCAAGTGAAACCTTCTGGGGATATGATGGTGACTGGGGTTCAGAAACATCGTCTGGTAATAAGAATTTCTGTGTTAATGGAATAGTATCTCCAGATAGAAGTATACAACCTGAATTATATGAAGTTAAAAAGGTTTATCAATCTGTTCAAATGAAGCTTAAAGATTTAGAGAATAATATTATTTCTATGACTAATGAGAATATAGATACTAATCTAAATGCGTATGATATGATATGGGAATTAGTTAAGGATGGTGAAGTGATAGAAACAGGGGATATGACTATAGATGTTGATCCTCAAGATTCCAAGGATATCACTGTTCCATTTACTAATCCACAAGCAAAATTAGGAGAAGAATATTTCTTAAATATCAGCTTTAAAACAAGAGAACAAAGTTCTTGGTCAGAGAGTGCTCATGAAGTTGCAAGTGAACAATTTGCACTAAATTATAAAGGGGTTGAAGGAGATTTAGAAACATTAAATACAGATGACATGCCAGAGTTTAAAAGTGTTACTGATACTGATGAAGGATTAACTATAGAAGGTGAAGATTTTAATGTTACTTTTGATAAGAAAAATGGTGAAATTACATCATTTATATCTAATGGTAAAGAGATTATAGCTAATAGTTTAGAAACTAATACTTGGAGAGCGTTAACAGATAATGATAAAACTCAGGATTCTAAATGGAAAGATGCAGTTAAAAATTCAGAAGTGACTGATATAAATATTTTTAAAACTGACAAGGCAATTTATGTAACTACTAAATTTAATATGCCTACTGCATCAGGCTCTCAAAACAGTATAACCTATGTAGTTTATTCAAGTGGTGATATTATAGTTAAGAATACACTATCACCAGGGGCAGGATTAAGTGATTTACCTAGATTCGGTATGAGATTACAAATGACACCTGGTTTTGAAAATATGACTTGGTACGGTAGAGGACCTTCAGATAGTTATAGTGATAGAAAAGTTGGATATGATATAGGCTTATATGAGAGTACAGTAGGTGATCAGTTTACAAACTTTGTTAAACCTCAAGAAACAGGCAATAAAACAGATGTAAGATGGCTTGCTATTACTGATAATGATGGAAATGGATTATTATTTGATTCAATGGATACTATGGAGGTAAGTGCCCTTCATAATACTCAAGAGGATTTTGAGCAAGCTGGGCATCCATATCAGCTAGAAGGAACAGAAAATACAGTAGTAACAATAGATTATGCACAAATGGGACTAGGTACAGGAAGTTGTGGCCCAGTAGTATTGGATGAATATTCAATAAAAGCCAATAAGTCATATACTTTTACATTTAGAATTAAGCCAATAAGAAATTTGGATAAAAAGGAAGTTATGGATGAAAGCAAAATTAAAATAAATGACGAAACTAATCTTTTATCATCTATAAAGATAGATGGCGAAGATATAGCTGGATTTAATAATGATATAACTTATTATAAATCTTATAAAAATTCAGTTAATGGTGCACCTGAAGTTACAGCTACTGCAGTTAATGAAGAAATTAAAATAGATATACAGCAAGCAACAAAAGTTCCTGGACACGCAATTATAACTGCGACTAATAGTAATGGATATTCACAAAAATATACTGTAGATTTTGTTTACACACGAAATCTTTACTTATCTGATATACCATGGGAATCAGCAACTATAGGGTATGCAAGTATAGTTAAGGATGGGACAGTAGAAGGCAAACCAATTCAAATTAAAACTAAAGATGGTTTACAAACTTATGAAAAAGGTATAGGAACTCATGCAACTTCGATTATAACCTATGATATAAGTCAATATGATGTAGAGAGATTAGAAACTTATGCTACTATATCTTATAACAAAGTTTCAACTAGCAGATCAAGCTCTATAACGTTTATTGTAAAGTTTGATGATGAGGAAGTTTATAACAGTGGAGAATTAACGTATAAAGATCCTTATAGATATATTGATTTAGAGGTACCTGAAGGTGTAAAGAAGATTTCTTTAATAGCTGATCAAGGTGCAACTAATGGACATGACCAATGTGATTGGGCAGATGCTAAATTTGTATTAAGGGATCCAATCCAAGAGGAGGCGCCAAGTTTAAAATTAACTGAAGAAGCCATTGAAAATACAGAAATGGAAATAGTAGAGGAGCAAGGTGTGAAATATTTAATTAATGTTCCTAAAGGAATGAATGTTGGAGAGATTAGAAAAGTATTTGTTCCGTATGATAACTTAACATTAACTTTTACAGATGCTTATGGAGCTCCTATAGTAAATGATAACGAGCCAATTATTACAGATGTAATAATTAAATTAACAGAAGATGGTACAGTAAGGGATTCTGTAATCATAAAAATTAAAGAAGAGACTATAAATAAAGTAGAACTTGAGAATCTTTATAATGAAAATAAGGACAAAGTTGAAAGTGACTATACAACAGAATCATGGGAAGAATTCAAGATTACATTATATAATGCAAAAGTAGTATTAGATAATTTAAATGCAACCCAAGAAGAAATAGATGAAGCTGCTAGAAATTTAAATAATGCAGTAGACAATCTTGTTATTAAAGATGATAACATTGAAGAGGTAGATAAACTATTCTTAGGAATAGTTATAGAATATTCTGAAGAGGTAAAAGCAAATGGAGCTCTTGAAAATGTTGTTCCAGCAGTAGTTAAAGAGTTTGAAGAGGCATTAGAAAATGCTAAGACTGTTTTTGCAGATAAAACTGCTACAGAAGCGGAGGTAGATAAAGCTTCAAAGAGGTTGGTTAATGCAATTCATATGCTAGAGTTCAAAAAAGGTGATAAAGAACAGCTTGAAAAACTAGTTACAATAATAAATGCTTTAGATGAAAGCCAATATATACCATCAACTTGGTCAAAAGTTCAAGCTGAATTGGAAGAAGCTAATAAAGTAATAGCAGATGAAAATGCAATGGAAGCAGAAGTAAAAGATGCTTACAATAAATTAATTAAAGCTTATTTAGACTTAAGATTAATACCTGATAAATCTAGGCTTGAAGAATTAATAAATAAAGTTGAATCAATAGATGAATCTAAATATACTGTAGAAAGTGTTAATGAGCTTAAAGCAAAGTTAAAAGAAGTTAGAGTTGTTTTAGATAATAAAGAAGCTACTCAAGAAGAGGTAGATGAAGCATCAAATGGCTTAGAATTAGCTTTAGGTAACTTAGAATTAGCACAAGGAAATGACAACAACGGAAACAATAATAATGGAAGCAATGGAAATACTGATAACAATGGTAATAACAATAATACTAATAACGGTGATACTGAAAGTGATGGTAATGGAAAAGGAAATAATTCAAACAATTTACCTGCAACAGGAGATGCAGTATCTAGTACTGAAATAATCATATTAGCAGTATTATTAATAGCAGGCGGTGCAATAATAATAAGTCAAAGAAAACCTAAAAAAACAAATAATCTATAGTCTTAAAAGATATAAATTGAAAATTTTAAATATTATTAAAGGAACTTGCGTAAGGTAAGTTCCTTTAATTTTACAGATATTTAGAAATAAATAATAAAAAAGTGAATTTTATTAATTTACATAGCTATATATTTTTAAATTACTCATAAAATAAAAGATATATTGACAAGGAAATAAATGTTAATATATACTAATATTGTTATAAAAGTTAAAGTTAAATTAAAAATAATATTAAAGATAGATTATAAGAGGGTATTATTAGGTGACTTATGATATTTCAAACATACTTAATAATATCTTTTATTTTTTATATAAGTTTAGTTTACAAAAAGTATATTGTGTTTAGTAGAGATTTGATTTAAAGATGAAATTAAGGAAATGTTAGATTTTATTAAAATTTAACATTTCCTTAATATATAAATATTTTACAAGGAAAAGGGGGCAAATTTTAATAACTACAATAAATAAGGGGGCAAATCATGATAAAAAGAAAATTGGGTATTAAAGTAGCAAGTAGTATTCTTGCAATGACTGTATTTATGTCAATAGTAACACCACTAGAGGCAAAGGCCTATTACAATAGTGATAGGGGGAGCTCAGTAAAGAGTTTAGCAGAAAAGTATAAATTAGAAATGGAAAGTGCAGCAACTGAGCTAGAACTTAAT
Source organism: Clostridium sp. (assembly GCA_018372555.1). Taxonomy (GTDB): domain Bacteria; phylum Bacillota; class Clostridia; order Clostridiales; family Clostridiaceae; genus Clostridium. The sequence continues at coordinate 1,013 of JAHAIU010000110.1, read as the reverse complement.
CCTATAAGAGAAGGGGTAGATACAACTGCAGAAGAATATCAATCTATAATAGTTGAATTTAATTCACTACCGCTTATAATGCAAGAGGCATTGAATAATGGAGTAAAAAGTAAAAAGGCAATCCAAGAAGTCGAAAATGAACACAAAGTATTTGAAAAATTCTTAGCTGAAAAATCTAAAGAAAGAAGTCAATTATATACTATAAAACATTCTTATTATAACACATACAATGGTGTTGCTATTGAAGTAAAAGGTACAGATATAGAATCATTATTAGAAAGTGGCGTTGTAAAAGCAATATGGAAAGATGAAATAGTTCAAGTTGATCCTGTTTCAACAGAAAATGTAAGTTATTCTGTTAATAAGGAAAATTCTAATTCTCGTATGGTAACTAGTACACCTTTAATAGGAGTGGACAAGCTTAGAGAAGAAGGATTAACAGGTGAAGGAATTAAGGTTGGGGTACTTGATACTGGTATTGATTATAATCATCCAGATTTAAGAGATAACTATGTAGGCGGATATGACTTTATAGATAATGATGATGACCCGATGGAAACAACTTATGAAGAGTGGCTTGCAAGTGGAGCAGTAGAGTTTAGTGGGTCTAGTGCTTACTATACATCACATGGTACTCACGTATCAGGAACAATTGGAGCTACTGGTTCAAACTCAGAAAGTGAATTTGCAGTTACAGGTTTGGCTCCTGATGTAGATTTATATGCATATAGAGTTCTAGGACCATATGGAAGTGGTGGAACATCAGGGATAGTTGCAGCAATTGAACAATCTGTTGAAGATGGAATGGATGTTATTAACTTATCATTAGGGGTAGGAACTACTGATGCATTATTTCCAGGATCAGTTGCTTGTAATAATGCTACATTAGCTGGTGTTATTACAGTAGTTGCAAATGGTAATGCAGGTCCAGAACTTTCAACAGTAGGAGCACCAGGAAGTTCTGCTTTAGCAATTTCAGTTGGAGCAAGTAGTACTGATATAAAATTAGAAAC
>JAHAIU010000587.1 GCA_018372555.1 Clostridium sp. | reverse complement strand
TTCATGAAAATACTGAAAGAAAAATAGGAATTAATTTAATAATATGAATATTATTAGTTATATATGGTAACAATATTAATGTACCCCATAATACCATATGTATTGAAATTAGATTTTTTTCATTTTTTCTAATTTCTCAAATAGAGTGACTGTTTACAGCACTCATAGGCCTCCTTGCTCACAGGGAGGCATTTTTTTATTTCTAGATAGGTATAAAAAATTCAAAAAAATAAAATCTAGTAATAAAACTAGTTTGAATAATGCGACATGTTAAAAGTATTAATTTCTAATGATTGTGGCTCAGTAACTTTTATATATATGTTGCAATTAGTTTTCTACATTTTGTATCCTGATATTTACTTGGACTTTAAACACCCTAAATGTAATTTTATTATTGCAACATATATATTTAAAAAATTAAAATACTCATTCCAATATTAACATTAGAACGAGTATTTTAATTGACTTATATAAATTTATCAGATATTTATTTTTTTTAATGTAAATAGCTTACTTTGAAAATCGCCAGATATTTGCGCTGTTTGTTGATTTGCTCCATTAAAATCATAAGGCAGACGTATACCTATATTCATTAATGCAGAACCAGAATATATAGTATCATCATCAGTTACTTTATAATAAGCTTCATTTTCTAATCCAACTAATTTCAAATAGCTCTGATTACGTTGATTAGGCTTAGCTAAAACTCTGTACCAGCCTACAAGTATTTCTTCATTATTTGAAGAAACCACTTGCCAAGCAGTTTCGTTTCCATCAAATGGACTTCTCAATCTCCAGAAAGTACCTGAAAGCATTAGTTTTTGTCTCTCTCTATATTCATCTACTTGCCCTTTGATTTCATTTAATTCCTCTTCAGATAATTTTGATAAATCTAGTTCATAACCTAAAACACCAAAGGTAGAAACATTATTTCTAAGTTCTAATGGAGTTATACGATCAATTTGATGATTTGGAACTGCAGTTACGTGATTACTCATTGTGCTAAGAGGATAACACATAGATGTTCCATATTGAATTTTTAAACGCTCTAC
>JAHAIU010000109.1 GCA_018372555.1 Clostridium sp. | reverse complement strand
TTTTAATCCTGATTGAATAGTAAATGTCTTAACTCCTGCATAAGTCTTAAAAGTATTTTCTATATTTTTTGCTGATAAATGTCCTCTAAATGGTAAAGATCCACAACCTAATATAGGTGCTATTTCAACGTCATTTTCTTGTCCCCACTTATGAATCTTACTAATAGCCATTCTAACTGCTAATACTGAAGATACTATTCCATATGACATAGCTGAATCTGATCTTGCAATCATTACCCTTAAATCTTTTAATTTATAGTCTTTACTACAAAGATGTCTATAATATTTATCAATTATTTTATCTATATTTACTAAGGATGGAATTCCCTCCATTAGTGGTATTAACTTAATACTATTTAATGGGAATTCTATATCATAATTTTTATTTCCAAGCTCAATTATAGAATTAACTCTCTCTTGAATTTTTATTAATTCCTCACCAGTTTCAATCATTGGAATTATAGTTTCAATAATGGCTTGCTTACCTGTTTGCTTATAAGCTAACATATTAGTTTCAACTAATGACATTATGCTCATTAACTGTCTAAATACAGGCTCCTTTATTGCATTAGGAATTCTTGGTGTTACAAATACATCTTCACCTGGAATAAACCCCTCATTTATTAATCCTAATGTTATTTGTGAAGTTTGATGGTATGGTGTAAGCTTTCCTTCAAAATCAACCATCACTTCTTCAATTCCTAACCCACCTTTTTCCTGCAAGTTTAAATCTCTTACTGCTTCTTCTGGTTCTTGTTGTATTGTTATATATTTTTGCGAATTATCTGGATGTTGTGTTGCCATACAACTTGGATATCTTCTCATTTATTTGCCCCCAATATTTATTTAATTGTTGCTTCTTATTTTTTCTAATTGTGTTAAAATTATAAAATACCTTTCTGAATTTTGCAAGTATTTATTTTTAAAATTGCAAAATTATTATTTCTATTTAAAATAATATTCTTTTCTCAAAAAAATATCTATATTTAAATTTATAGCTTATTACTAAAAAATAGAAGATACTAGAACTATTAATCCTACTATCTTCTAAATTAAATACTTATATCTTATTCTGTGGTAGAAATACTGTTATTCTTGTTCCTATTTCTTTTCTACTTAATACACTAAAGTATCCCTTATGATTATCTATAATCCATTTAGCTATAGATAATCCTAATCCTGTACCTCCATTTTTTCTAGCCCTTGCAGTATCTGCTCTAAAGAAACGCTCAAAAATATGTGGTACATCTGCCTCATCCATACCTATACCATTATCTTGAATAGAAAAGAATGGCTCACCATTGTTGCTTCTTCCACTCCTAAATACTATAGATTCTCCCTCTGCTGTATATTTAGCTGCATTTTCAACTAATATTCTTGCAGTTTGTTTTAATAATCCAATATCTCCACTTATCCTTATATCCTCTGAATCAATATATGAATAATTATGATTTTCATCTATCATTTTAGACTCTTCAAAAACTTCCCTAATCATATCATTTAGTGAAAACTCTTTTATTGTAAGCTGAGTTTTACCATTAATACCTCTAGCTAAAAATAATAATTGCTCAACTAAGTTCTTCATATTTTGAGATTCACTCTTTATTGCAGTTATAGATTCTTCTAAAACACTTTCATCATCTTTTCCCCATCTATCTAGCATATTTGCATATCCTTGAATTACTGAAATAGGTGTTCTTAGTTCATGAGATGCATCTGAAACAAACCTTGCTTGCTGCCTATATGAATCCCTCATTCTATCTAAAAGCTTATTAATTGCGTCTTCTAACCCCTGAAGTTCACTATCTCCAATATGAATTCTTTCATTAGATGCAACAGGACTTATTTTTAATATAGCATCTTCTAAGCTCTGGAATTTTTCTTCATCAAACTCCATATTACTAAGTCTATTAGCTGTTTCTGCTATCTCATCGATAGGCTTTAAAATATGTCTAGTTTTTGCTGTTCCAAATATTATTTCTTGTAATAAAAATACACCTTCAACTATTAAAATAGGCATCATTATACTTTTTAAATTCATTAAAAAGTTAGTGAAATCTATAACTAAAGTCCTTCCATCACTCCAGATAACTTCATAGTTAGCTGATTCTATAGGGAAAATATTAAGTACTCTTTTAGCACTTTGAACAAACTCTCCATAATAACTTATTTCTCTTTCAACACTCCAAAAGCCAATTAAAGCTAAAGCCAAAATTATATCAATAAGAAGAAACTTAAAAAATAGTTTTCTTACAAAAACAGAGTTAATTTTTATTGCAATAGATGTTACATTTCTAGATTTATTTTTCTTACTCATCCTTTATTACATACCCTACACCACGGACAGTAGTAATAATTTTAGTATTGAAAACATCATCTATCTTTGTTCTTAAAAACCTTATATAAACATCTATTACATTCGTCTCTCCAAAATAATCATATCCACATACTTTTTCAATAAGTACTTCCCTAGTTAATACAATATTTTTATTTTCCATTAATATTTGTAGTAACGTAAACTCTCTATTAGTTAATTCTATCTCTGTATTATTATATACTACCTTATGCTTCTTTTTATCTAATGATAGTGGACCACAGCTTAATACATCTACATCCTTTTTCACTGTAACTACCCTTTTCTTTAAAGCTGTTCTTATCCTTGCAAGTAATTCTTCTATAGCAAAAGGTTTTGTAACATAATCATCTGCTCCTGCATCAAGGCCTGATACCTTATCCATAACTGCATCTCTTGCTGTAAGCATAATAACTGGAATATCTGAAACCTTTCTAATTCTTCTTAATACTTCAAGGCCATTGATCTCTGGAAGCATTACATCTAGAATAACTAGCTCTACTTCCCCCTTCTCTGCAATCTCTAGTCCTGTTCTGCCATTATTAGCCTTTATTACTTCATACCCTTCATGTTTAAGTTCTAGTTCTATAAATCTAGCTATCTTTTCTTCATCTTCAACTATTAAAATCTTAACCATCATTAAACCTCTTCTTAATTTTTTCTTTTAATTTCTTTATGCTTTTTGATATCTCACTAGATATCTTATTAACCTTATCTACATTTACTTTTTTAGCTGATATATAAAATTCTAAGTCAAAGAATAAACCTACAATTACTAAGGGTATAGTAATCCAGAAAGTAAATAATAAAAGTAGTATAACTACTGTTAAAGGTATCTTTAAAATTACAGTATTATTTCTAATAATCTCAATTATAATATTATTACAATCATCTATATATCTACATACAGTTTCAAATATTCCTTGAAAATTCCCCTTGTACTCCTTATTCTTTTTACTCTCAACAATACTAGTTACTTCTAATTGTTCCTTACTATAATTCATACTATCGTTTGTATAAAACACGCCTACAGAAGGTTTTTCAATTCTTCCTATCTCTTCTAAATATATTATGGAATCTAGTATATCCCAATTATTTTTCTCTAAAACATTCTTGGCTTCTTCGTAATTAATATTAGCTTTATCTTTTAATTTTTCTACTAATTTGAACTTATCCATAAATAATCCTCCTTATTCATGGCTTATATAAATTTAACTATACTAAGACTTATTTATTAAATTATACCATCTATCTTTCTATCTTTATAATAAAAAAATAAGAAGCTATAATAAAAAGAATTCCTACTAATACTAATTATAAAGAAAAAAACCTCTGTTTTTTTAACAGGGGCTTTCAATATATTCATAAGAACTCTTTAAACATTCACTAATTCTATTTAAATAATTTGTAATAAATTGTTTTTTAACTATTAATTGTTAACTGCTAATTGTTAGTTGTTCTCATATCCTTCTTTAAAATCCTTTTTAATAGTATCTGCTGATTCTGATACTTTTTCAAATATATCATTTACGCCTTCATAATTAATATGAGGACCAACTACGGAATACTTATATCCACAGAATAATCCCACTACTAATAATATAGCACTTGGTATAAATAAAAATATTAATAATAGTACTGATATAGTTAAAGATATTCTTATAGGTTTTTCATTTTCTTTTCTTATTTCAAAGTAATTTTCATTTCCCTTTTTTAATACCTTTCCTATAAATCTAAATACTCTTCCAACTATTTCTCCAATACCACCACATTTTTCATCATGGTTCTTATTTCCTTTTTTCTTTTCTTCCTTTTGATCTTCTGATTGTACCTCAATTATAGTTGTAGTTTCATTGTTTTCTACTTTTCCTTTTCTCTCTAAATAAATAATTACATCTAGAAGATCCCAATCACAGTTTTCTAAAGCTTCTGTAGCCTCTTCTTTACTAAGATTAACCTTTCCCATTAAAATTTCAATCATTTCATTTCTTTCCATTATTATTACCTCCACAGTTTTTATTTTTTCTCTCTCATCTACTATGGTTATATAATACGTCTAGAAAATTAATCTAAAATATAAGAAAGATTAAAATTAGATTAAAAATTATATTTTTTTCATCCTACTAAAAGCAATAATATTAATAATTGCAATATAAAAACTATATACTGCTACTAATCCACTTAAGATTAAAAATATTGCATTAAAATTTTGTTGTATTGCATTTATAATAATAAGAATACTTAATAGAACATAAGCAATTGCCTTCATCATTGTCTTCTCTTTTTCTTTGCTATTAATTATGCTTTCTAATATTGAAGTCTTACGTTCTCTTTTAAAGTCCTTTATAACTTTTAACTTATTTAAAAAGAAAAGCCTAAAGTATAGTTCTACTAAAACTATAGCTCCACCCCCTACTAATAATGTATTTTGTAGCGAATTAAAATAATCTCCAAGCAAAATCATTACAATAAATATAACTGAGTATCTATAATAAAATAATCTAAATTTTGATTCAACTTGCTTAGATACAATATAGCCATTTTTATTAAATATATTATAATAGACTTTTTCTCCATATCTATCTAAATAAATGTTATTTCCAGATAAATTTGATACATTCTTCTTCATTATAACATCGCCTTTCCTAAACAAAATGTTTGTTGTACTGAATAATCATCATTAAGGATTACTAAGTCGCTATCATATCCAACTCCTATTCTTCCCTTACGCTTGTCAATACCTAAGCATTTTGCTGGATTAGTAGTACAGGAATTAATAGCATAATTAAATGGTACCATTGCTTCTTCAACTAGTATTCTAAGCCCTTCATTCATTCTTAATGTAGATCCTGCTAATCCTTTTGTTTCTACTAAATGAGCACTACCATCTTCATAGATTTCAATCTCATTTCCTCCAAAAGTAAACCTAGATCCAGGTTCGTACCCCTTTGCCATTAAGGCATCTGTAATCATAATTCCGTAATCTGGTCCCTTTGCATTGAAGAAGTTATATAGTGCTGCTGTAGTGGAATGATTACCATCGCAGATTATTTCTCCATACATTCCCTTAACCCTTAAAGCAGCCCCCACTAAACCATTTTTTCTATGATTAAATGGAGTCATACCATTATATACATGAGTTTGTGATCTAGCACCATGAGCAAAAGCAAATATAGCTTCTTCATATGTAGCTGCTGAATGCCCTATACTAACCACTACTTCATTATTAAATAAATACTCTGTAAGTGAATAATCCTCATCTGTCTCAGTTGCTAAGGTTACATATTTTATTAATCCTTTTGCAGCCTTTTGATAACTCTGGAACTCTTTAATGGTAGGCTTGACTATATATTCTTTTGGTTGAGCTCCTTTATATTCCATATCAAGATAAGGACCTTCAAAATGAACTCCTAATATCTCTGCTCCTTCATATCCTTCTTCAACCACCTTTGCCACATTAGCCAATGCCTTAGTCAAAACTTCTTTACTTTGAGTTATTGTAGTAGGCAGTATTGATGTAACTCCTTCATTAACTATTCTCTTTGTCCAATTTCTTAATCCTTGTTCTTCAGCATCATTTGTATCGAATCCATATGCTCCATGACAGTGAATATCTATAAATCCTGGTACAATCCTCTTACTTCCATAATCGAAAGCACCTTCTTTTTCATTATAGGTATAAATATTAACTATTTTATTATCATCAATTTCAATTTGAGCTGGAATAAATTGATCAGCAATCCAAACTTTTTTACTTTGTACTAACATGCTATACCTCCTTGTCCACCTTATCTCTAATTATACATAAGTTTATTAAGCTAATATTTGCACTTTTCAACAGACATATTATATCTTTCACCACTTCCATTGAATTTAAAAAACTCTTTATTATAATTAGAATTAATAATCTATAATATAAAGACGGGGGACATTAATATGAATATTTTTAATATTGATGAAGATAAAATGAAAGAATTATCTTCTACATTTACCTTGAAAGAAATATATCAACAACCTACTACATGGATAAAAACATTAGCGCAAATTAAAGAAAGTAAAAAATCCTTACAAGATTTTATTAATCAAGTTATTTGTTGTGATGACTTTGATGTAATATTTACTGGTGCTGGAACTAGTGAATTTGTAGGGAATTCATTATATACTTATTTAAATAAAAAGCTAAACTTTAAAGTTAAATCTTATGGAACAACTGATATAGTTGCTTCTCCAGAATCTTATATATCAAGAAATAAACCAACATTATTAATTAGCTTTGGACGTTCAGGTAATTCTCCTGAATCTATAGGAGCTGTTGAGGCTGCTAGTGCCGTTTCTAATAAATTATATAATCTATTCATAACTTGTAATAAAAATGGTGCCTTATCTAAAATGGCAGAAGAACTTAATAATTGTTATGCAATAAATCTTACTGACGAAACTCATGACCAATCTTTTGCTATGACATCTAGCTTTTCTAATATGTATTTAGCAGCATACCTATGCTTTAACCTTGATAAATTAGATGAAAAATCTACAGTAATTAATAATATATCTTCAGCAACTCAAGCTTTCTTAGATAAAGGTTTTGAAATTGCCTCTAATATAGTTGATGAATTTGCTTTTGATAGAATAGTTTATTTAGGTAGTAATGTTTTAAAGGGAGTATCTCAAGAATCTTCTTTAAAAATGCTTGAACTAACAGCTGGTAAAACTGTTTCAGTCTTTGATACACCTTTAGGATTTAGACATGGTCCAAAATCAATAATTGATGATTCAACATTAACAGTAGTATATGTAAGTGATGATGAATACACTTATAAATACGAATTTGATCTAATAAAGGAAATAAGTAGCCAAAGAAAAAATAATAAGTTAGTTATAATTTCAAATAAGCCTTATGACGAAATGAAGTCTTTGGCTGATTACACATATGCTTATGATATTAAGCATAACTTAAATAATGCTGAATTAGGATTAGCTTATATTACTTTTGCTCAAACACTATCAGTATTAAAGTCCTTATCACTAGGCTTAACACCTGATAACCCTTGCCCATCTGGAGAGGTAAATCGTGTTGTTAAGGGTGTTACATTATACCCTTACACATGTAAATAAAATTATTACTTAAGTATTTAATAATCTATTCTAGGAGATGATGAAAATGATAGGATTAATAATAAGCGGACATGGAAACTTTGCATCTGGACTACGTACATCTATAAAACTAATTGCAGGAGAAACTTATAATGTAGAATATGTTGATTTTGAAGAAACAGACTCTACAGAATCTCTAAAAGAAAAATATTATGCTTCATTAAAGAATTTAAACAATTGTGATGGTATTTTAGCTCTTAGTGACTTAGCTGGTGGCTCACCATTTAAAACCTTAGTTGAAGTTAAGATGGAATTAGAAAAACCAATGGAGGTAGTAGGTGGTACAAACCTTCCTATGGCCCTTGAAATATCTATGACTAAAGATATTATAGATGATGTGCCTTCTTTATCTGAATCAGCAATTGAGGTTGGTAAAAGTGGTGTCGTAAAGTTTGATTTTAAGGTTCATGAAGATATTGAATGTGAGGATGGTATTTAATATGATAAATTGGGAAGTAGTTTTATGGACATGTATTACAGTTGCAGTATTAGCTGGAATAGTTGCACTAATATTAATATTTATATCTGCTAAAAACATTAAAAAGAGAACCTCTGAACTAAAGGATATTCATGTTGAATTAAAAGCAGGTATGAAGGTAGTATTCTGTGGCGGTATATATGGTAAGGTTGTATCTGCAGGAAAAGAAACTGTAGAGGTCGAAGTTGCTAAAAATGTAGTAATAACTATATCTAGATATTCAATTCAAAATACCTTGTAAAAGTTTACTTACTAAGCAATTTATTAATAACTCCTAAAAAACAGAGAAGGAACTGCCTTCTAGGCAGCTCCTTCTCTGTTTTTTATTTTAACTATGTTATATAGATTTTCTGTTATTTAAATACTGTTTGAGCATACTCACTAGGACTTATTTCATAATGTTGAGTAAATGCCCTAGAGAAGTAGTGTATTGAATTAAAACCTAACATAAATGCTATTTCACTAATTGTATACTTGTTTTCTTTAATTAATTCCTTACTTTTAGATAGTTTTAAGTCATTTATATATTTTTTAGGTGATGTATTTAAATTATTTTTAAATAATGTTTGTAAAGATGATCTTGAAATTGCAAATTTACTACAAAGTTCTTCTATATTAATTGGGGAGCAAATCATTTTATTAATGTAAGCAAGTATTCTTTCTAATATCTCATCTTGGAAATGTTGCTGTGATTCTGTAGGTAGCTTCGCATCATCAACATCTAAATAATCATATTGAAATAATCTAATAATAATCTCATGAAAATTACTTAAAATTAAGTTTTCTGAATATGGTATTTCACTTGATATATTTTTTGCAAACTTTCTTATACTCTTATATAATTCCTTCCTACAATGAAATATTTTATTACATATTAATCTCTCATCATCGCACTTCATATCAAACATAATAGTTAAATAGGAACAGGATAAATCATTATTTACAGCTTGCGTATGAAACTGATTTTTTCCATATATAATTAAGTCAGATGAATTTAATGT
>JAHAIU010000586.1 GCA_018372555.1 Clostridium sp. | reverse complement strand
GTTTCATCAGTTGGGAAATTTGTTGATAGGTTTGAAGAAGAATTTGCAAAATATAACGAAGCAAAGGCAGCAGTAGTAACTATGAATGGAACTGCAGCACTACAGCTTGCATTAGTAACTTTAGGAGTAGGAGAAGGTGATGAAGTTATAGTTCCTTCAATGACTTTTATATCATCAGTAAATGCAATAAAATATGTAGGAGCAATACCTGTATTCGTTGATGTTGATAGAGAAACATTTGTAATGGATGTTAATAAAGTAGAAGAATTAATAACTGAAAAGACTAAAGCGATTATGCCGGTTCATATTTATGGATATCCTGTTGAAATGGATGAACTTAATAGAATTGCTAAAAAATATAATTTATATGTAGTAGAAGATGCAACTGAAGCCTTAGGAACTAAATATAAAGGAAGACTAGCGGGTACTTTAGGTGATATTGGATGCTTTAGTTTTAATGGAAATAAGTTAATTACTACTGGTGCTGGTGGTATGTTAATTACTAATAATGAAGAGGTAGCTAAAAAAGCTAAATACTTATCTAATCAAACAAAAACAATAACAGAAAATGGTGCTATGTATCATGAAGAAGTAGGATATAATTTTAGAATGCCTAATATACTTGCGGCTATGGGAGTAGCGCAATTAGAAAAGGTAGATGAGTATTTAGAAGTAAAAAGAAGAAATGCAAAATTGTATAATGAATTGCTTAAAGATGTAGAAGGAATTACCTTAACTAAGGAAGTAGACTATATTGATAATTGCTACTGGCTTTATTCAATTTTAATTGAAGATAATTTTGGAATGTCTAGAGATGAATTAATAGAGTTATTAAAAAAAAATGGCATTCAAGCAAGACCATTCTTTTTACCAGTACATGATATGAAACCTTATGATAATAGTAAATGTGGGGATATGAAAGGTACAATTGATGTTAGTAATAGGGGAATAAATCTTCCGAGTTCTGTATCACTAACAGAAGAAGAAGTGAGAAAGATTTGTGGAATAATAGCAAAAAAATCATAATTGTGTTAAAAGTAATTGAAAATATTGTAAT
>JAHAIU010000585.1 GCA_018372555.1 Clostridium sp. | reverse complement strand
AATGAATTACTGTTTATTACTGCTTTCATCTTATACAGCTCCTTCCTCATCATCTTTATCCCAACCAAGCAATTTCTTTTCTAAATCATCATAATCATAGTCTCTTGGTTCAAAGTTATTAAATCCTGCTGTTTTAGGATTAGGCTCAAATTTTGTTTTTTTACTTTCTTTTGACTTATCTTCTCTACCTTCCGCTTTCCAATTTCTTAAAATGCCTTCAACATAACCTAAATTATATTTCCCGCTAGTAACTGCTAAATCAGCAGCATCCTTAACCCATTGTGCTCCATATAATTCAATGTCAGCTTCTATAAGTTCTAATAATCTTGAATATTGACTTCCATCCAACCTAGTTGTAATTACTATCCCACATTTTTCTAAATGTTTAAAAACTGACAACGACACATTTTCTTCTCTATTCTTATCTACACTATCCTTATCTAATCTATTCTCTTCTTCTCTAGTCTTATCTATACTAGGTTGACCTGGTAACACTTCGGTTTCATCTTGGTATACCAAAGGTAAACCCTTATTTTGATTCAGAGTATATGCCCCATTTTCTTTTATTCTTAATTTAGATTTTTCATCTTTATAAATAGTTGCTCTATATCTATCTTTTCTTAAATAATTATTAATTCTCCAATGCTTTATAACACAAATTCCATCATCAAACTGAATTATGAAGCGTTTAGCAAGCAATAAATCATAATCATTTTGATTAGCACAAATTAATCTCATAATTTGCTTAGCATTATTTAAAAATCCATCATCATCAGCCCGCATAGAAAGATGAAAATATAATGCTTGTGTACTAAGTGGCATTTCTAAAAAAGCATCACTATCAATAATCTGTTTAGAAAACATTCTTTTATTTGCCATATATATTCTCCTTTCATAATATGCTATAATGAATGTATAGTATTGTTATCAATGCTACTATCTATTGCTATTAGTGAAACTTTGGTAGGTGCACTAATAGCTTTTTCTTTAACAATTTTTATAGCATCATTTACACTATATCTATCATTCATCACTAGTCTTTCGACTTCTTTAGCTTGTTC
>JAHAIU010000108.1 GCA_018372555.1 Clostridium sp. | reverse complement strand
TATAAATTTACAGTATTATAAAAATAAAACCCACCAAATTTCTCTAGAATAATGTCTAAAGAAATATTAGTGGGTTTTAATATTAAACTATATTTTCTAAACTTCTATTTAAAAAGGTCCTTTAATCCCTTCTTATGAGTTGTCTCTCCAACTTTTTCTCCACAAGCTTCCATAAATGCTTTTAGAGCATCTTTTTGCTTTTCATTTAAAGTCTTAGGAATATCAACTATTACCTTAACATATTGATCTCCTCTTCCTGATGAGTTAACTCTTGGAACACCTTTTCCTTTAAGTCTAAATAATGTACCTGATTGAGTTCCTGCTGGAACACTATATTTAACATCTCCATCTACTGTTGGAACTGTTATTTCCACTCCTAAAGCTGCATTACCCATCGAAATATGAGTATCATAGTAAATATCATTACCTTTTCTTACAAACTTCTTAGAAGGAGAAACATTAATTCTTACATATAAATCTCCTGGAGGCCCATCATTAGTTCCATGATCTCCTTGCCCTCTTAGAGGCATAACATTTCCAGTATCAACACCTGCTGGAATATTAACCTTAATCTTTCTATTCTTTCTTACATGACCTTTTCCATGACAAGTAGTACAAGGTTCTTCAATTATACTACCACTTCCACCACAGTTATTACATGTTGTAGTACTAACAAAACTTCCTAACGGAGTTTGTCTTTGAGTTCTTATTTGTCCTGTTCCACTACATGTAGGACATGTTTTCTTAGATGTACCAGTCTTTGCTCCTGTTCCTCTACAAGTTTCACAAGATTCACTTCTGTTTATTGCTATTTCTTTCTCAACACCAAAAACAGCTTCTTCAAAAGTTAAGTTTACAGTATATTCTAAATCAGAACCCCTTTGTGGGCCATTTCTTCTTCTGCCACCGCCACTGCTGCCGCCAAAGAAGCTTTCAAAGATATCTCCAAAGCCACCCATATCAGAAAAGTCAAAGCCACCAAATCCACCTGATCCAAATCCACTGCCGTCAAAATCAACTGTTCCAAACTTATCGTATCTTTCCTTTTTCTCTGGATCTGAAAGCACTTGATAAGCTTCGTTTATTTCTTTAAATTTATTTTCAGCTTCTTTATCGCCTTGATTCTTATCAGGATGATATTTTATAGCAAGCTTTCTAAAGGCTTTCTTAATTTCTTCATCAGAAGCTCCTTTTTCAAGCCCAAGGGCTGCATAATAGTCCTTATTTGCCATTTATTTTTCACCACCATTTTAAACTTTACAAAAGGGAAGACGACTTTTGCCTTCCCTCATATATTATATATCTCTGACTAATAGGTTACAACTATTTATCGTCTTTAACTTCAAAATCTGCATCTACTACATTGTCATCATGTGGAGCTTCACTAGCACCTGCACCACCCATGTTGTTTGGATCGAATCCTGCGCCTTCTGCTCCATTAGCATCTTGATACATCTTAGAAGAAATTGCATAGAATTCTTTATTTAATTCTTCCATAGCATTCTTAATTGCATCTAGATCTTCGCCATCTTTAACCTTATTTAATTCATCTAACTTAGCTTGAACTTTAGCCTTTTCATCAGCAGATACCTTATCTCCTAATTCTTCTAAAGCTTTAGCTGTTTGATAAGAAACTTGATCTGCGTTATTCTTAACTTCTATCTTTTCTTTTCTCTTCTTATCTTCTTCAGCAAACTTTTCAGCTTCCTTAACAGCCTTTTCTACTTCATCATCACTTAAGTTAGTTGAAGCAGTAATAGTAATATTAGCTTCCTTATTTGTAGCCTTATCTAAAGCTGAAACCTTAACTAATCCATTAGCATCTATATCAAATGTAACTTCGATTTGAGGAATTCCTCTTGGTGCTGGAGCAATACCTGATAGTGTAAATCTACCTAAAGTCTTGTTATCTGCTGCCATTTGTCTTTCACCTTGTACTACGTGAATTTCAACTGATGTTTGACCATCTGCTGCAGTTGAGAATACTTGACTCTTCTTAGTTGGTATTGTTGTATTTCTTTCGATAAGTGGAGTTGCAACTCCTCCTAAAGTTTCAATACCTAATGTTAATGGAGTAACATCTAGTAATAATACATCCTTAACGTCTCCTGTTAATACACCTGCTTGAATAGCTGCACCTACAGCAACACATTCATCTGGGTTAACTCCCTTTGATGGTTCCTTACCAGTAAAGTTCTTAACTGCTTCTACAACAGCTGGTATTCTAGTTGAACCACCTACTAATATTATTTTATTAATATCGCTTAATGAAAGGTTAGCATCTGCTAATGCTTTCTTCATTGGCTCTATTGATCTTTCAACTAAATCATGAGTTATTTCGTTAAACTTAGCTCTAGTTAAGTTTAAATCTATATGCTTTGGACCTGTTGCATCAGCTGTAATAAATGGTAAGTTAATGTTAGTTTGCATTGATGATGATAATTCAATCTTTGCCTTTTCAGCTGCTTCTTTTAATCTTTGAAGAGCCATCTTATCATTTCTTAAATCTATTCCATTTTCAGCCTTAAAGCTTTCTGCTATAAAGTCCATAATTCTTTGGTCAAAGTCATCTCCACCAAGTTTAGTATCTCCATTAGTAGATAATACTTCGAATACACCATCTCCAAGTTCTAGGATAGATACATCAAAAGTACCACCACCTAAGTCATAAACGAATATCTTTTGGTTAGTGTCCATTTTATCTAATCCATATGCTAAAGCAGCTGCTGTTGGTTCGTTTATTATTCTTAAAACTTCTAATCCAGCAATTCTTCCTGCATCTTTAGTTGCTTGTCTTTCAGAATCATTAAAATATGCTGGAACTGTAATTACTGCTTGAGTTACAGGTTCACCTAAGTAAGCTTCTGCATCTGCTTTAATTTTTTGAAGTATCATTGCTGATATTTCTTGTGGTGAATGATCCTTACCATCTACAGTTACCTTATAGTTAGTACCCATATGTCTCTTAATTGAAATTATTGTTTTATCTGGATTAGTAATCGCTTGTCTCTTAGCTATTTGTCCTACTAGTCTTTCTCCATTCGCTTGGAATGATACTACTGATGGAGTAGTTCTTGCTCCTTCAGAGTTAGAGATTACGACTGGTTCTCCACCTTCCATAACAGCTACACAAGAGTTAGTTGTTCCTAAATCAATTCCTATAATTTTTCCCATAATTTATTTCCTCCTAAAAAATATCTATTAAAACAGTAAATTTTCTATTTATTTAATTAATTAGCTACCTTTACAACAGTGTATCTAATTATCTTTTCGCCTCTTTTATATCCCTTTTGGAATACTTCAGCTATAGCATTAGCTCCAAAATTCTCATCTTCAATATGCATTACTGCTTGATGTAAGTTTGGATCAAATTCTCCAGTAGCATCAATTTCTTCAACGCCTAATTTTTCAAAAGAAGAATTAAATCCTTTTATAGTCATCTCAACTCCCTTTTTAATATCTTCAGCATTTCCTTCAACTTGAATTGCTCTTTCTAAATTATCTAATACTGGAATCATTTCTTTTAATACATCTGTACACGCATCTGTATAAATACTTTCTTTTTCCTTAGCTGTTCTTTTTCTGTAATTTTCATATTCAGCAGTTAATCTAAGAAGTCTTTCCTTTAAAGCTTCAGCCTCATTGCTTAATTTTTTATTTTCATCTTTTAACTTACGCATAATATCTAATTCATTTTCCTTATCATTATTTTCTTCATTCTCGTCTAGGATTTCTGAATCTTCTAGAGTATCTGAAGTTTCATTAGTTTCTGATTCAGTATTAGCAGTTTCTTCAGAATTAATTTCAGCTTCTTGTTGTGCTTCAGCTTCTAAAGTGTTGTCAACTTCTTCTAGAATATCTTTGTTATCTTCCACAAAAACACCTCATCTCTCTTATTCTATAATTTGATTTCTTAAGCTCTTATTAAGTTCTTTCATAACTTGATTCATTATAGCAACTACCTTAGAATAATTTATTCGTTTAGGTCCTATAAGACCAATACGTCCTATAGGTCTTCCATCTAAAGAATATACAGCAGAAATAATTGAGCAATCTTTTGCTTCTGGAAAATCATTTTCTTCACCTATTCTTATAGTAATATCATTCCCAGGTTCAATTAATTCTAATAAGTTTTCTTTATCATTTATTAATGATAATATTTCCTTCGCCTTTTCTATATTGTTATATTCAGGATAATTAAATATATTAGTTGCCCCTTCAACAAAAACCTCGTTATTTGATGTTTCCTTTAAGGTTTCATATAAGGCTGGAAGTATTCCATTAAAAACTTCATCAAAACCTCCTAATTCTTTCTTCAAGTTATTAATAACTTCTAAGTTAATTTCTTCAATAGTTAAATTTCGCAGTCTTGCATTTAAGACTAAATTTATCATCTGAATAGTTTCAGCTGTAGGCATGTTATTAACTCTTATTCTATGATTCTTAATAACACCATTGTCTGCTACTATTACTGAAACCAAATTATGACTATCTATTGTAAGTAATTGAATAGATTTTAAATAACTACTTCTTACAGAGGGTTTCTGTACTACGCTAGTTAAATTAGTAAGCTCTGATAATAATGAACATGCTTGCTTTACAATTTTATCAACTTCATACATAGCAGAGTCAATTATATATTCCTTAATTTTAAGCTCTTCATCTTCAGTTAGTCTTCCAAGCTCCATAAGTTTATCAACATATAATCTATATCCTTTATTTGAAGGTACCCTTCCTGCAGAAGTATGTGGTTGCTCTAGATAACCCATTTCCTCTAAATCAGCCATTTCATTTCTTATAGTGGCTGAACCCACTCCTAAGTCATATCGTTTTGCTATAGTCCTTGAACCGACTGGTTCCCCTGTCATGATATAGTCATTAATGATAGCTTGAAGTATTCTTATTTTTCTTTCATCAATAGCCATTATATCACCTCTACCTGTTAGCACTCATTGCTATCGAGTGCTAATGACTACAATATCAATATATTCGTTCTTGGCTTATTTGTCAATTTTATTAATGGATAAAATAAATAATATACTTTTACTAAGTTAAATTATTTTTATTTTTCTTTACTTTTCTAACTTTTACTTTAAAATTCTATAGACTTTATAATATAAAATCACTCATAACTAAATTTGAAAATTCAATTCCTTTTTCAGTTAACTTAAGTCTATCATCAACATCTAATAAGAGCCCATTTTCAATATTCTTCTTTATTTCCTTATTATATATTTCATATATATCTAATTTAAATCTTCCCTTAAACTCCTCCTTACTTATTCCTTCTATCATTCTCAATCCCATAAATACAAACTCTTCAATATTATCTTCTTTAGAATTTTCATTTTCTTCTAGAACTATAGACTTGTCATCCATAATTCCATCTATATAAGCTTTTACATTTTCAATATTTTTTATCCTTTTTCCATCTATAAATGAAGTGGATGCTGATCCTAGACCCAAGTAATTCATACTCTTCCAGTAAACTTTATTATGATAGCACTCATATCCTTCTTTTGAGTAATTAGATATCTCGTACTGATGATAACCTTTTGCTTTTAATATTTCTTTAGTTTCTGAATACATCCTTCTTTCATCTTCTTCTAAAGGTAATATTAATTTATTCTTCTCCCAAAGTTTATAAAAAGCAGTTCCTTCTTCAACAATTAAACTATACGCTGAAATATGTTCTGGATTTAAACTGGCAATAATTTCTAATGATTCCTTCCACTCATCAAAACTTTGATTAGGAAGTCCAAACATTAAATCAACATTTATATTTTTAAATCCAACCTTCCTTGCAAGATTGAAATTTTCCGTAAATTCTTTAAAGGTATGAATTCTTCCTATATCTTTAAGCAAGGAATTTTGAACTGCTTGAAGTCCCATACTAATCCTATTTACTCCACCATCTATCATAGTCTTAAGTTTTTCCTCTGCTAAGGCTCCTGGGTTACACTCCATAGTAAACTCTAAACCTTCTTCTAAATCTAACTTACTAATTGTTTTAAGTAACTTAGCTATTTCTTTAGTTTCTAGGTATGACGGTGTTCCACCACCAATAAAAATACTCTTTATTTTATAATTAATAGCCTTTTCTTCTATCTCCTTGCATAAAGCCTTAACATAATCTTCTCTTAAGTAATCTATTGAGGCATAAGAAGGAAAATCACAATAGAAACACTTCTGTTTGCAAAATGGTATATGTATATAAAGGGATAATTCTTTTTTATTTTCCATAATATCAACTCTTTCTTAAATAAATTCTTATTATACTCATTATAACTAAGTTGTAATAAAATGCGAATATAACTTCAAAGATAAATAGACGGCCCATAAGCTAAATGTCTACAAAAAGAATTTCTAGGCTCGTAAAAGATGCTAGAACAAGAGTTTTGGTAAAACTGGCTACATCAGACAAACCAATAACTCTAATGTCTAACATCTTTTACTTCTAATATGAACATCTACCTCAGACAAGCTTCAGTAGATGGACTTTCATACTAAGCTCAGTTATCGTTTCACTCAACTTCACTAAGTATTCAATGCCTATTTTTCACCATATGCTTATTTCACCGTCTATTTATCTTTGCTAGTATATATCATTATTTAATGTACCTATGAAGTGAATTTATAATTAAGTTATATTTTTACTTAAATAAACTCACTTAATAATAGCTCTGGAAATTCAGCTCGCCTGAATTTCTTCCTTTAGTAGTCTGCATCCTCAATATTAAATTACTCAAGGATTTTTTAACATATTGTGCGTAAGCTGACTTGGAGCTTGCGACGGAAGCCTAGCATAATATGTTAAAAAATCCTGTGCAATTAATAAATTATTTATTTTTCTAACAAGTCTACATTTATTATATTATGATGTAAAACATCTCTTTGAACTCTACTAATCTTAATATTAATAACTTCACTTTCAAAAGATATTGATAAACTTAATGATAATCCATCTCTATTAACTAGTGTATCTAAATTATTTCCATTCATCTCAATGTTAAATATTCTTCCATCCTTTCTTTTTAAAGTCCCAGTTATTATTCCCTGATTTCTTAAAGACCTTCCCTTTTTCTTTAAATCTCTAATCTTTACTTCTATCATAAACCCACCTCACTAAATTTACTTTACACATTAAATATATTTTTAATTTAATGATTTAATTACTTATATCTTTATATCAATAAAAAAATTTTTGAATACTATAATAAAAACTCATTATTTAGGAGGTTAAATTGAAAAAGTTTAGAATACTCTCATTTGATGGTGGAGGTGTAAAAGGTGCCTTAAGCTTAGAAATTTTAAATAGAATAATAATGAAGTTTCCTAACTTCTTAGATTCAATAGATCTTTTCACTGGAACTTCAACGGGTTCTATAATAGCCTCCTTATTAGCAAAAGGTTATGATTTAAACCTCATTAATAGTTTATATACTGAAAAGGAATCTAAAAAAATTTTTTCAAAATCAAGTTTAAATCTAATTAGGCCTAAATTCCAAAATAATAATTTAAAAGAAATAGTAGAAAGTTATTTCCCAGAAAAGTTTTTGATTTCTGATTTTAAAAAATATATTTTTATACCTACTTTTTACTTAGGAGATACAAAAACAGGTTCTTGGTGCCCAGAGTTTTTTACTAATTTACCTAATAGTAAAACAAAGAATATTACTGTAGTAGATGCAATTATGGCAAGTTCTGCTGCACCTACCTTCTTTCCATCCTACAAAGGATATATTGATGGAGGAGTAATTGCTAACTCTCCTACAGCACTTACTATTTTATCTCTTTTAGAAAGTACTCCTTTATTAAAACCTAAAGATATTACTCTTTTATCTATAGGCACGGGCGATAGCCCTGAAAGAATTAATGGAAAAACTCATAATTGGGGAATTATTCAATGGTCATTTCATCCTTTTTCAAAAATGAAGTCTCCACTTTTATCATTATTAATGGATGGAATGTCTACTTTAGAGGATTTATATTCAAGAGAAATTTTAAAAGAAAATTATTTTAGAATAAACCCTAAAGTTCCAAAATTTATACAATTAGATGACTATAAATTAATTTTTCTTCTAAGAGAAATAGGTAAGTCATCTAATTTAGAAGATTTATATAAATTTATAGAAAATATCTATTTAAAGTAAATTTCTTTGTAACATATTATTATTCATTACTGTATACTAAAGTATATTAACAAAGGTTGATATACTAATACAATTACCACCTTACTCTTATAGTTATCTATCACAAAAGGGCTGTTACAATACTAATTTTAGTACTGCAACAGCCCCTTTAAAATATATTAATCTACTTTTAATACTGACATAAATGCTTCTTGAGGAATTTCAACTGAACCCACTTGTCTCATTCTCTTCTTTCCTTCTTTTTGCTTTTCAAGCAGCTTCTTCTTTCTTGAAATATCTCCGCCATAACATTTAGCAAGAACGTCTTTTCTCATAGCTTTAATTGTTTCTCTAGCTATTATTTTAGACCCTATTGCTGCTTGGATCGGAACTTCAAATAACTGTCTTGGTATTATTTCTTTTAGCTTTTCAGCTATTCCTCTACCTTTATCATAAGCTTTTTCTCTTGGTACTATCATAGATAAAGCATCTACAACATCACCATTTAGCATTATATCAAGCTTAACTAACTCAGTTTGAGTATATCCTTTGAATTCATAATCTAAGGATGCATATCCTCTAGTTCTAGACTTTAATGTATCAAAGAAATCATAAACTATTTCATTTAATGGAATATCATAATTTATAGAAACTCTTGTTTCTTCTAGATATTGCATATCAATAAATGTTCCTCTTCTCTCTTGACACAATTCCATTACAGCACCTACATAATCTGAAGGAGCTATTATACTAGCCTTTACTACTGGCTCTTCCATATATTCAATTTCAGTTGCTTCTGGAAGATTAGTTGGATTAGTAAGTTCTAAAACATCTCCATTAGTCTTTATTACCTTGTATATAACTGATGGCGCAGTTGTAATAATATCTAAATTAAATTCTCTTTCTATTCTTTCTTGGATTATTTCCAT
>JAHAIU010000584.1 GCA_018372555.1 Clostridium sp. | reverse complement strand
TAAAAATACTTTTGGGCCTTGGCCAGTAACAGATGGTTTACCAACTTTAGAGCTTCATAGAGAGTTGCCAATAGAAGTACAAGCTAAACATCTTATAGCCTTGGGAAATATAAATGATATTATAATTTCTAATTGCTATCCAAGTGAAGATGAAATGAAAATGTTAAGCTTAATGAGAAAGGATATGGTAACTTTCGATTTGCACCTTGAAAATGAAGTACCTGAAATAGAGCAAAAGATATTATTTGAAGAAAAACACTTTAATAGAGGGGATTTCTCAGATAATTTAATAAGATCTACTCAAAGTAGAGTTAAGTACAAAGGTCATAATTTCAAATTATTTAATTTACCAGAAATAATAAAAAGAGGAGATGTAATAATTGAAAGTAGTGAGTATGGCCATTATGCTGGTGAATTACAAATTGCATTAAGTGATATGAAAAATAGTGGAAAGTCAAATGTTATAGGTCATATTAAGAAAGAGGAAATATTTATACTAGATTATATTAAACCATGGCAAAAATTTAATTTTAACTTAGTTAAATAGGGAGGTATTTATGTACTTTTTAGGTGTTGATGGTGGTGGAACTAAAACCTGTTTTACCTTAATTAATGAGAAAGGAAAAGTTATAAGCAAAGTTATTAAAGGGTCTTCCCACCCTACTCAAATAGGATTTGGGAACTTGGAAAGTCTTCTTAAAGAAGGTTTAGAGGAAATAATAAATAATAGCAATATATCTAAAGAGGATATTGAAAGAGTACATTTAGGCCTTGCTGGATATGGAATTGTAAAAGAAATTGCAGAAGGAATATTGAAAGTAGTAGATAAAGTTTTAACTGGAATTAAATATAACTTAAGTAGTGATGTAAGAGTTGCAATATCTGGTGCCTTAGCAGGAGAAGATGGAATTAATATTGTAGCTGGAACAGGCTCAATAGCATTAGCATTGAAAAATAATGAAATAATAAGGTGTGGGGGCTGGGGATACTCTGTAGGAGATGAGGCTTCTGCATATTGGATAGGAAAGAAAACTATAGAGTTATTTAGTAAAGAAAGTGATGGA
>JAHAIU010000107.1 GCA_018372555.1 Clostridium sp. | reverse complement strand
GGATTAAGATCTTCTACAAAAATTGTTACATTAGTCTCCACTCTAACATAGTATCCCACCAGATACCTCCATTAACGAAATTCTTCATTAATAGATTATGCTGATACAAATAGATATGTGAATTATTCGCTTGCACCCTCTTTTCGAACTGCTGATGGTGTAACTCCATGAAATCTTGTAAAAGCTTTAGTAAAGCTATCTGGAGAATCATATCCATACTTTATTGCAATATCTATAATCTTTTCATCAGTAGATAAAACCTCACTGCCGGCAAGTGCAAGTCTTCTTCCCTTAATATACTCACTTAGGGAATATCCACATAACATTCCAAATCCTTTTTGAAAATAAAAAGGAGAAATATTTACCTTATCTGCAATTTCCTTTATGGATATATCCTTTGTAATATTATCTTCAATATAGTAAATAGCTTCTCTAATACTTTCAATCCATTCCATATTTTTACCTCCCTTGCAATTCGTTAATCTAATATTATCATCATAAAAGGTTCATATCCCGACTTTTTAAGCTTTCTTTTGTCCTAGATTTATTATACCAAAAAACAATACATCTCTTAAAAATAATATAAACCAATGATAACTTTAATATCATTGGCTTATAATTTATTTCTTTTATATTTTTATAAAAAGCTAATAAGTTATTAACTCCATCCAATTACTTGAGCTATTGTTATAAATACTATTCCAAGTACAAATAGTATAGCTTGTAGTGGTAATATCCATTTTAACCATTTAGAATAAGGAATTCCCCCAAGTCCTATACAAGCAATTAGTATACCTGATGTTGGGAACATTGCATTTGAGAATCCATCTCCTAATTGGAATATTAATACTGTTAACTGACGAGATATACCTATTAAATCTCCAAGCGGTGCAAGTATCGGCATTGTTAATGCTGCTTGTCCTGATCCTGAGCTTATAAAGAAATTAATAATCATTTGTACTGGTAACATTATATACGATGCTAATATTCCAGGAATAGTACCTATAATGTTTGCTAATTTGAATAAGATAGTATCTATTATATTAGAATTCTCTGCTATGATTAGTATAGCTCTTGCAAATCCTAGCATTATTGCTGCACCTATCATATCTTTTGCACCTTGTATAAATGCATCTGCCATTTCATCAGTAGATAGTCTTCCTATTATTCCTGATAAAACTCCTATTGCTAAGAATACTGATCCTATTTCAGTTATCCAGAATCCTTTTGCTAATACTCCCCATATTATTATACCTATACATGCTAGAAGTAAGAACAATATTATCTTATGAGATAATGAAATTTTATCATCTATATTTTCAACACTAGATAAACTTTGACGCTTTTTCTCATCACTTTCATAAACAGGACTTAACTTAGGATTTTTCTTTATTTTATTAGCATAGAACATAATAAATATTATAGATGCTATTGTTGATACTATCCATACTATAGTTCTATATCCTATTCCTGAGTACATTGGTAATTCTGCTATTGATTGAGCTATTCCAACATTAAATGGATTAAGCATTGCTGATGCGAATCCAGTATTACAAGCTAAATATGTAATAGCTACTGCAACTATACTATCATATCCTAGTACTAATACTAATGGTACCATCATTGTAATAAATGGAATTGCTTCTTCAGTCATTCCAAATACCGCTCCACCTAGAGAGAATATAGTGAATAGTATTGGTATTATTAGTATTTCTTTTCCTTTAAATACATTAACTATACGAACTATTCCAAAATCTATTGCTTTTGTTCTTGTAATTATATTAAATGATCCACCTACTACAAATAAAAATGCTATTATTTCAGCACCAGCTATAATTCCTTGAATAGGTGCTTGTAATAAAGCAAATATTCCTTGTGGATTGCTATCTACATACTTAAATGATCCATCTACAACTACTGTCTTACCAGCTTCATTTACTATTTTTTCATATGAGCCTCCAGGCACTATATAAGTAGCTATTGCAACAATTACTAGTATTATACTTATAATAACTAGTGTATGTGGGACTTTAAACCCTTCCCCTAATTTCTTTTTAGCTAAGCCTTTCTTTAAACTTGCTAAATTCATTACTATCACTCCTCATTTCGTAATACATAAAAAAGTCTTGAGTGAAGCAAATCACTCAAGACTATATTTTCCACTGTATTATTTATAAATTGAGAAATGTATATAATCAATTTTTAAATAATAAAATATACCCATCATGATAGCTCACCATAAATAAATTTATGACAGTGTTATGTATATTCTACATAACCCCAACTATATAGTCTTAAAGCTTTCAACTATATGTTTCGGCAGTTTTTCCTTTTAGCTTGCTTCTCTGTTTGCTTAAACTCCACAAACCTACTTTTAAATACTGCATCCTCTATCTTTTTGTATTCTATTTTACAACGAAATTTATTATACAATAATATTTTAAATTTGTAAATCTATTATTTCAATAATCGACAAATAATCGTTTTAATATACATATAAATAGACATTTATATAACACAAAATGGTATTAAATTTAATTATTTCAACTATTTTGTTAATTTTATTTTAATTTATATCTAAAAATCTTTAACATACACATTTCTAGATATAGTTTTATGTAACTACAGCTTTTTCATAACCTAAACTTTAAATGGCTCATTAAAAAGCGAATCTATCTCACTTCTTTTTCAACTGTCTATTTAAGAGGAATATATTCTCTATTTCTTTTCCTTGCTCATCATAATATTTTACATCTATTCCTGCTATATATCCTAAAGTATCTCTATCAAGTACAGTTCCTTGAATCCTTAATAACTCCTCTTCATTCATAGGCAAATCTACTTCTTTTGTTTCATTATCTCTTTGACATTAGGATCCAATAAATCTTTATATGCCTTAACTTTCCTATATGCATTTCCCCAGGTTTCACTTTTTCTATAGTTTCTAATACTCTCTAAATCAAATTCAGCAACTATTATATCTTCCTTAATATCATTGGCTGAAATAATTTTATTATCAATGTAATTCCCATTATTATCAAAAACTATAGGACTGTATGCACAAGAATTTCCCCAGTTTTATCAATAACTAAAGCTGTATTTTGAAGTCTATTTTTTTCTTTGGAAAGATATGTTATTACAATTCCTATTTCTAATTCTTTAGCAATACTTTTAAATGATTTAATATACTCACTCTCTTCATCAACTGCCTCAGCAAGCCATTTTTTTCGTTCATTTTCATATCTTTCATCTAGTGGATTATCAAATGCATCTTCATAAGGAGGATTATACCCTTTTGACCACATCTCAGGAAAGTTAATATATTATCATTTCAATTAAAAAATCAAAGTAGTTCTATAAAAATAAAAAAGTAGCTGTTGAAAAATAATCTATAATCATTTTTCAACAGCCTATTTTATTTATTAAATCTAAGTTATTTATCCTATTCTCCTATAAAACGAACTATATCATCAACATCTTTTCTTGCTGTAGGATTTGGATTTTCATCTCCATATCCATAAACAACAAGGGCTGCAACTGTTTCTTCTTCTGGCAATCCTATGATCTTGGCTATTTTATCCTCATCAATAACTCCCATAATACATGTCCCTACACCTTTAGCATGAGCTGCCATGCAGAATGTTTGACATGCAATACCAGCATCAAATACTTCCCAAGCATTGGCTTTTGAAGTTGCGTAGTTATCTTTATCTATTTTTCCACTTTTACCCTTAACATAACTTAATACTGCAACACCTTTTGCATTTTTTAAAGTGTTAATATTATAGATAAATCCATTAACACCTTCACTGGCAAGTTGCTTAATAATAGCCTCATCATCAATTAATGTATATCTTGCTATCTGTAAGTTTTTCCATGATGGAGCCCATCTGCTAATGGAAATAATTTCCTTCATAATCTCTCTGTCTACTTTTTCATTTTTAAATTTACGAATACTTCTTCTTTCTTTTATCATTGTTATTGCATCCACTTAAAATACCTTCTTTCTTAATTTATTTATCTTTCTCTTAAATTCCTAGGAATAATTCTATTCTATATAACACTTCATAATTATTCTTAATTTTATTATATCAACATGATAATATTTTTCTATCTAAATATTTTCTTTATAGTTCTTTACAAAGCCTATCACCGTAATTGCTTAAGGTATAAGTCTTTTCCTATCCCTAGTAATCAAAGTTGCTTCTCTTACATTTTCTAAGCCTAAAAGTTTAGCTGTTATCCTTTCTAACCCAATTGCTAATCCTCCATGTCTTGGCATTCCATACTTAAATATTTCTAAATAGTTATCATAATTATTGGGATTTAATCCTTTACACTTCATATTTTCTACTAACATTTTATAATCATGTATTCTCTGCCCACCTGTAGTAATCTCTATTCCTTTAAATAATAAATCAAAACTATGCGTTCCTTCTTCTCCAAGAGGCATTGTATACATAGGTCTCTTTTTTCTTGGATAATTAGTTAAAAATACAAAATCACTATTTAAATTTTCCTTTACATATTTACATAACAGCTTCTCTGCCTCTGGATCTAGATCTCCCTCTAAATCATTTTTATTATAATTTTCTTTTAATATATTAATTGCTTCCTCAAATTTAATCCTAGGTATTTTATTATTAATTGCTGGTAGTTCAACTTGTAATAACTCTAAATATTCTTTACCACTAATTTTTAATGTTTCTATAATATATTTCAATAGATTTTCTTCTAAATCCATAATGTCAGATTCATCTTCAATAAACCCCATTTCTAAATCCATACTTATATATTCATTAAGATGTCTATTAGTATTATGCTCTTCTGCCCTATAAGCATGACCTACTTCAAATACTCTTTCAAAGCCTGAAGCAACCATCATTTGTTTATAAAATTGAGGGCTTTGTGCTAAATAAGCTTTTTCTTCAAAATACTTCACCTCAAAAACTTCTGTGCCACCCTCTGCCCCTTCTTTAACAAGTTTAGGTGTATTAATTTCAGTAAATCCTTCTTTATTTAGAAATTCTCTAAATAAGTTTACTATTAAATTTTGCACCTTAAAAATAGCATTTATTTTAGGATGTCTTAAACTTAATATCCTATTGTTAAGCATTGTATCTAAATTCACTTCCAGATTTTCTTTATTTACTTCTATTGGAAGCTCATCTTTTACCTTGCTAATAACTTCTATGCCTTCCACCTCTACTTCAAACGGGTTTAATTTATTATTACTTTCTTTAACTTTTCCAATAATAGATACTACAGATTCTATAGCAATCTCAGATATATCAAATTTATTATTATCTACTATACATTGAACTAAGCCTGTTCTATCCCTAATAATTACAAAAGTAATAAACTTTAATCGTCTAATTTTATAAACCCATCCTTGTACACATACTTTTTCATCTATTAATCCATTTAATTCACTTATTAATTTTCTTTTCATTTTTTACCTCCAAAAAAATAATCCCCTTGAGTAAAAAACTCAAGGGGCAAATTGTTTGCGGTACCACCCTTTTTTAATAATGTTTAATTAAATTAAGACAATACTCTATATATAATGAGCTCTTTTATATATAAAAAAGCATCCACTCCCAATAGGAGTGAATGCATATTCACGGTACCATCCTAATTCAATAATGTATTAATACATTATCATCTCAAGTCCCTATAACGGAGGATACCCGTCTTATCCTACTTTATATTTCAAATAAGCATCTCCAGAATGTCTTTCAATATTATCTTTCTCATAGGCTCTCACCAACCCTACTCGCTTTGGATACTAATAATATCTACTTTTTCCTTCAAAGAATTTACTTTTCTATATTCTATTCAAATTAATTATTATTGTCAATACTTTATTTGATAAATAATTTCTATGTTTCATGTATTCCCTATTGCTTATAATACAAATTTTATTCATAAAAATAGACTTAGAAATGCTATTTAAGTATCTGCTGTTTTTAATATCATTTATTTATGGTACGGTTCACCATTAATAATTATAAATTCTAATTTATATTATCATTAAACAAACTATCTTTCCAACTTCTGAATATACTCCATTACTTCACTTCTATTTCCCTTAAATATAATGTTTCTATTAGATTTTAATAATGAATGCTTATACATAGGATCATAGTACTGAGTTAAAAATAGCTCTATCCAATTTCTATGTTTATCTATCTTATTAGTTGTTAACTGTTCATTGTATGCTAGTTTAAGTTCCTTAACTATTGTATGTATTCTGTCACCAAGCTTTCCCTTAACTCTTTCCATACTTGCTATCATATCATTTAACCAAGCTTCTAAGGCAAGTTCTTCACTTTTAAATACTTCTCTATGCTCTTCCTGTCCATTTATCACATATTCTTCTAATATATTTTCTATTCTCTCATTTAGAGAAGCATCTAGAAATATCACATCTCCACTTTGCATATATTCAAAAAATGCCTTTGGAATAAAGCTCTTACCTATATTTTTCCCCTCATCTTCTAGAACCATATATTTATAGTTATTATTTTCATGTTTAATTAAGCTATAAGCTAAATTATTCTCAAAGTTTATTTGTGTTGGCTGAGGTGTAATATGATGACCAAAGGTAGATCCTCTATGATGCGCTAATCCTTCTAAATCTATTGAATTATTTATTTTATGTAATAATATTGTTTTTCCTGAACCTGTATATCCAGATAATATTAGTGGTTTTGATTTTATATTTTGGGGATCTAATGAATTTATAAGGTAATTCCTAAAAGCCTTATATCCTCCATCTAATTTTACTATATCTTTTCCTGTTTCTTCATATATCCATTGTTGTGCTATAGTTGAACGTGATCCTCCTCTAAAGCAATAAATCATAGAATTTTGATTCTCATTTATGAAATCTGCCCATGCCTTTACTCTAGATTCTTTAACTTTTCCTGATACTATTTCATAACCAAGCTTTGTAGCTTCTTCATTGCCTTTTTCCTTATAACATATACCAATAATATGTCTTTCCTCATTATTTAAAATTGGCATGTTTACTGAATTTATCATTGCTCCTTTTTCAAATTCAATTGGAGCTCTTACATCTAAAAGCTTTGTGTCATTTAATACTATACTTTCAAAATCATTTGTTACTGATAATTTCTTCATTATTCTACTTCCATTTCATTTTTTCTTTACTTCTAATAATATAAATTATATATTTCTTAATTGTAAAAATAAACTAAAATTATGTAATCTTATCTAAAAATTTATATTTTTACTATTGTTATTCCTTCTTTAGATTTATAATAATTATTGAAAAGTATTTTTGAATTAAATACTATACAAATTAAATTTTGATATTTTACTTAAAAATTAATGTTTAATTATAATTTTTAATGTCTTTTGATATAAATTATTAATTTAAACATTGATAGGAGGAATTACTAATGAAAGAAAATATAAAATTAACTTCACTTACTAAAACTTCTGGCTGTGCTGCAAAGATTGGCCCTGGTGTTTTAGATTCTGTACTTCAAAACTTACCTAAATTTGAAGACTCTAACTTAATTGTTGGTTTTGATAAAAAAGATGATGCTCTTGTTTATAAAATATCTGATGATAAAGTAGTAATACAAACAGTTGACTTCTTCCCACCTATGGTAGATGATCCCTATACTTTTGGACAAGTAGCTGCAACTAATGCATTAAGTGATATATATGCTATGGGAGGAAACCCATCTATTGCAATGAATCTACTTTGCTTCCCGTCTTGCTTAGACCCCGAAATAATGCATGATATTTTAGCTGGTGGATATAGTAAGGTACAAGAAGCTGGAGCAATTATTGCAGGTGGACATACAATTGCAGACCCAACTCCTAAATATGGTCTTTGCGTTACAGGCTTTGCTCACCCAAAAGAAATCTTAACAAATAGTAATGCTAAAACTGGAGATGTTCTAGTATTAACTAAACCTATTGGTGTTGGTATTTTAAATACAGCTAATAAGGCTGAACTTTTATCTGAAAATGAAGTAAAAGAAGTAACTAAGGTAATGACTGAATTAAATAAATATGCTAAAGAAGCTTTTAATGGATTGAAGGTTAACTCTTGTACCGATATAACAGGCTTTAGTTTAATTGGACATAGCTTTGAAATGGCAAATGGAAGCAACAAGACTATAGAAATATTCAGTGAAAGTGTTCCAATACTTCCAAAGGCATTAGACTATGCAAAAATGGGTATTCTTCCTGAAGGAATGTACAATAATCGTGATTACCTAAAAAACTCTTTTAAATCCTTAGCTAATGTTTCAACTGAAATGGTAGATGCATTACTTGATCCTCAAACATCTGGTGGTTTACTTCTATCAATGCCAGAAAAAGATGCAAAGGAATATTTATCTAGGATGGAATCTTATACACCTTGGGCTCGAATCATTGGACAAGTTAAAGATAGAGAAAATATTGATATAATCATTAATAAGTAGCAGCTATTATTTAAACCTATACTGACGTTATTAACCCAATAATTTAAAAATAGAATAGTAAACTATTTACAAAATATGCTATAATCAATTTATAATTATGGCATATTTTTCTAATATATGAATTTAATAAGGAGACGGCTTTTATGTGGATTAGAACTCAATCAAAAAAAGAATTGGTTAATGTATTTAAAGTAGAGATTTCTTCTATTATTGGTGATAAAAGAAATAAAGTCCTTATATGGGGTAGATTCGCACCAAATAGTATATTTTCATCTAATAGAACTTTATTAGGTATGTATCCTACAATGGAAGATGCTATTGCTGAAATAGATGAAATTGAAAAGTGTATTTTAAATAATCCTAATGGTGTTTATAATATGAAAATCAATGAATAGTAAATTAATACAGTGAATTTAGTACCTATTATCAGTATAAGGAATTTAATAATGAGCAAGGAAAATCTTATATTGAATCATTAATTTCTAAATATAAAATAAATTGATATGCAGGATAAATAAATTTGCCTTTGGATGCTTTTATTATATTAAAATCTTCCAAAGCGATATATTCCATTAATAAATACTGCCTTGAAAGATTCTAATCAGAAATAGATGAAACTTTTTGATTTAGAACATTCTTTAAGCTTCTTTT
>JAHAIU010000583.1 GCA_018372555.1 Clostridium sp. | reverse complement strand
AATAGCTGTTACTCAATGGGGGTAACTCTTTCTGCTGGAGATTCTTTAAGCTGGTTTAGAAATACCTTTGCAAAGGATAAAGATTTTGATGAACTTTTAAGCGGAGTATCTAATGTTAAAGAAGGATCTAATGGATTATTATTTGCTCCTTATATAGTTGGAGAAAGAACACCTTATGCAGATAGTAATATAAGAGGAACTTTCATAGGAATAGATAAAAGTCATGATTTAAATCATTTTGCAAGAGCAGTAATTGAAGGAATAACATTCTCATTAAAGGATTGCTTTAGCATATATGAAGATGATAGTGATAGAGAAATAATTTCCGTAGGAGGAGGAGCTAAGTCTAAGGACTGGCTTCAAATTCAAGCTAACGTATTTAATAAAAAGGTAATATCTTTAAAAATAGAAGAAGGTCCATCTCTTGGAGCTACAATCATAGCTGCTGTTTCATTAGGTTGGTTCGATTCTTTTGAAGATGCTGTAAAAGTAATAGTAAAAGAAAAAGAATGCTATTATCCAAATGCAGAATCAGTAGAAGCGTATAAGGAAGCTTATTCTCATTATAGAAGGGTATATGAAAATATAAAAAACATATAGTGAGAATTAAAAATTAAAGAATGAAAAAATGAAGGTGGAAACTCCTAAGGGAGCTTCTGCCTTATTTGCATTATAAATTTCTTTCCTTTAGTACTCAAGGAGATAGATATTATATTCTGGCGACTTTGGACTTGCGACGGAACAGCTAAATTTACATTGTTATCTGTATTTTTTTATTATCTTTTTCTTATAAAGAAGTTATTAAAAAATAAGTGAAAGTGGAATTATTACAATTAATAAATACAAAAGGAAAAGAAGAATTTTTTCAAAGGAAGATAGCTTCTTCTTTTGACATTCAATTATCTTAATGGATTTTTCATCTTTTAAATATTTAATTATATCTAAAAATAGTTGCTGAGTTTTATCACCAAAGGGTCTTGGGGAAAATTCTTTTCCATCTTTAAACTTGATACTTATTGTTTCACATTGATTCCACATATCAATTAAACATTCTATATTTTCAATTTCATC
>JAHAIU010000582.1 GCA_018372555.1 Clostridium sp. | reverse complement strand
AAATATTATAAATATACCGACTATCTCGTATTTAAATAGTTTTTTGCAGTTCAAATTAATTCCTCCAATAAAATATTCTCCTTATATTTTATGTTAGATTATCTACAAACTATGCAAAAAAATATACCCTAATTAGCAAATCCTAATAACCATTTTTTGGTTTTTTCATTACAAAAAGCTGCTTTAATACTCTTACAATAAATATCATTATACTCGTCTAAGCTTAAGTCAAAGAAGTGGTTTGCTATACACACACCTATTAAGCTATATTACTAGATCTAAATATTCTTTTAAGCTAATTTCTTCATAAGCTAAATCTTCTTGAATTTGATTAATAACAGCTTAGTTGAGTAATTTAATAAGTATATAAAGTTGGGAGTCACGCTAAAAAAGAGAATTCCTTATCGAAATTCTCTTCTTATAAAATAAAATATTATAACTTTCTTTACTTTACTATCTTTATGAATCTACCTTTTTACTTTGATATTTTAATTATACTTTTTTCTAACTTTTAATAATAATGATCCACCTATCAATAATGATATTGCTAATAATATTATTCCTAGATTTTCATTTCCTGTGCTTGGTAAACTATCTTTGTCATTATTACTTCTATTATCCTCATTTCCTATATACTCATTATTATTGTCTTCCCCCTTATTCCCATTACCATTATTGTTCTCAGCTTCACCTTCATCATCCTTATCTTCATTATTGCTTTCTACTATGACATTAACAGAAACTCTAGAACTATAATCTTCAATATCTCCATAAACTATAAAACTTCCAACTTCTATATATTTACTTTCTTCTATATCATCCCACTCTACTTCACTTCTCCTTCAGTATTATCACTATATTGAACTCCAATTGTTTTTGGTAATACTGGCTTTGCTCCTATCTTTGTATGAATATCACTAATATCTTTTATATTTACTATTTTTACCATTTCCTTTTCTTTTACAATTTTTATATTAGATTAGTTGTAAAATTAAATTGAAGTAAATAAAAATCCATAGTGATTTTTCGTGTTAAAATTGAATTTGCTGAAACAATTTACGAAAGGAAATCACTA
>JAHAIU010000581.1 GCA_018372555.1 Clostridium sp. | reverse complement strand
ACCATCAATAGATACAGAACAACCAGAAAATAATGAAGATAAAGAAGAATCAGGTAATAATAGTTCAGTAAATAATAATTCAGGAGCTAATAATTTACCACAAACAGGAGGAAGTAATCCTATGGCAGGAGTATTATCTGCTATGTTATTAGTAGTTGTAGGAGCATTCTTTCTATTTAATAAAAAAAGAATAAATAATAATATTAAATAAGCTATAAGCTAAATAAGGAGCATCTAGTAAGTATTCAAAAATAACTTATTAGATAGCTCCTTTATTTTTTAAAATTATAAAGGAGAAACAATTTTAAAAAATATTTAATATAGAAAATATTGACAATTAATAGTAAGTATATAATAATAAATATAAAATAGAAAATTGCTAGGGGTGCCATAAGGCTGAGAAATAGATAAGATATTAACCCTTGTACCTGAACTGGATAATGCCAGCGGAGGAAAGCTTTAATAATATTAAGATTTTATAAGATATTAATTTTTTATTGAAGATTAGGCTATATTCCTTTGGAGTATAGTCTTTTTTATTTCGCAACTATAATTAAATATTTTCTGTCTCTATTTTTAGCAGAAAAATTTAACTTAAAATATAAAATTTATGGAGGTTGGGTTTATGAAATTTACTGATATTTTATTTGAGGATGTAAGAGAGATTTGGGGAAAGTATTTAGAGCATCCCTTTGTTAAGGAAATAGGAGAAGGAACTTTAGATAAAGAAAAGTTCAAAAATTATCTAGTTCAAGATTATTTATACTTAAAAGAATATGCTAAGGTTTTTGCGATGGGTCTTGTAAAAGCAGAAAGCTTAAGTGATATGAATTTATATTATGGTTCTATTAAAGGTATATTAGAAGATGAAACAGAAGTTCACACTAATTACTTAAAGTACTTTGGAATAGATCAAAACAAGGTATTTGATAATAGAAAAGAAATGACAACAGAAAGTTATACAAGCTATATGCTTGGAATTGGATTGAAAGGTGACTTAAAGGAGATTGCCATGACTATATTACCTTGCGCATGGAGCTATCAATTTATAGGTAGAAGTCTTTATGAAAAGCATAAG
>JAHAIU010000580.1 GCA_018372555.1 Clostridium sp. | reverse complement strand
AGCAAGAAAAATTAGATGAAAAGGTTGTATCATTACAAGATAAATCTAATGAAATAGCTAAGCTTACTGAAGAAACAAATAAAGCATTAGCTGAGTTTGAAGATAAGAAAAAGGAACAAGAAGAACTTATTGCAACAGTTAAAGAAGAGCAAAGCAAGTTTGATGCAGAATACTTATCTGTTGCTGAAAGAAGTTTAGTTGATCCACAACTTTCAATACTTGGATCTTCTAATGATCTTGAAAGTCTTAAAAGCGCTATAAGCCAATTAAGAAGCATTAGAGATAATCAACTTAAGAGTCCAACTGTTATAGAAGAAGTAAATAATGCTATAGAAAGTGCAAAAGTAAAAGTTGAAGAGTTACAAGCTCAACAAGAAGCTGCAAATAGACCAAATAGAGGTCAAAGTTCTTCAGCTACAGGTAATGCTATTGTAGACTTTGCTTATACACTTATTGGTACTCAATACGTTTATGGAGCAACTGGTCCAAATGCCTTTGACTGCTCAGGCTTTACAAGCTATGTGTATAGACATGCAGCAGGAATAGAAATTACTAGAACTACTTGGAGTCAATACGGCCAAGGAGTGCCGGTTTCTTATAGTGATTTACAACTAGGAGATTTAGTATTTACTTATGATTTAGGTCACGTTGGAATATATGTTGGCGGTGGCCAATATATACATGCTCCTCAACCAGGAGAAGGTGTAAAAGTATCACCTATTCAAGGTTTCTATGGTGCTAGAAGAATACTTTAATTAAGAAGTTAATAATTAATTAAATATGAGCTCCGTCTTTTAAAGGCGGGGTTCATTTTATGTTACAAGAATATTATGCTATAATTTAGTAGGATTTATTCATTAAAAATAATATTTTTTTTATTTTAAATTACTTATAATAAAGATAAATATAATTTAAATTGTAGAGGTAAATTATGAAGAAAAATATAGAGTTATTATCAGATGAAGCCATAGATGATTTACAATTAGATAACTTATATCTAATTCAAAAAAAACAAGGATTCCGATTTGGAATAGATGCAGTACTGCTTTCAAACTTTGCAAATGTAAAGAATAAGCATAGAGT
>JAHAIU010000579.1 GCA_018372555.1 Clostridium sp. | reverse complement strand
GAGAAAAACAAACAAAATATAGATAATTACTTATTAATTTGTTTTAATCAAATAGTTTTAACTCATAAAAATAGGATGTATCCATTGTAGATACATCCTCTTTACTAATTATTTTCTTTTAAGTAAGCTGTTATAAAGTTATCTATTTCTCCATTCATAACTGCATTTAAGTTTGCAGTTTCTTCTCCTGTTCTATGGTCTTTAACCATATTATATGGATGGAATACATAAGATCTTATTTGACTTCCCCATCCCATATCTTTAAGTTCACCAGTTAAGTCTTCTATTTTTTCTTTATGAGCTCTTTCTTTAAGTTCAATAAGCTTTGATTTTAACATTCCCATAGCTGTTTCTTTGTTTGAAAACTGACTTCTTTCACTTTGACATTGAACAACTATACCAGTTGGTATATGAGTTATTCTAATAGCTGATTCAGTTTTATTAACATGCTGACCACCAGCTCCACTTGCTCTATAGGTATCTACTTTTAAATCATCACTTCTTATATCTATATCTTGATCCTTAGTTAATTCAGGTAATACTTCTACAGAAGCAAAGGAAGTTTGCCTTTTACCATTTGCATTAAAAGGAGATATTCTAACTAATCTATGAACACCTTTTTCAGCCTTTAAATAGCCATATGCAAATTCTCCTTTTACCTTTAATGTTACACTTTTGATTCCAGCTTCATCGCCTTCTAAATAATCTATAGTTTCAACACTAAAGCCCTTCTTTTCACACCATCTAGTATACATTCTAAGTAACATTTCGGTCCAGTCATTTGCATCACTTCCACCTACTCCAGCATGTAATGTTACTATAGCATCATTTCTATCATATTCGCCTGATAATAGAAGCTCTATTCTATATTCTTCTACATCTTTTTCTATAGCTCTTATTTCCCTTATCATCTCATTAATAGATTCTTCATCATCTTCATCTATTAATTCTCCTAACACTTCTACATCTTCAACTCTAGTAACTAACGAATCAAATCTATCTATCTTATCTTTTATTCTTTTACTTTCCTTAGTCACTTCTTCTGCTCTTTTTATATCATCCCAGAATCCAGCCTCTTGCATTTGA
>JAHAIU010000578.1 GCA_018372555.1 Clostridium sp. | reverse complement strand
TGCAATTCTACTTATAGGTGATTCTTCTAATCTTGTAATTGCAATAATAGGTGCACCTATTTCTTTCACTATATTTGCACACTTAATCATTTCTTCTGTAAAACCAGAGTAACTTATAATTATTGCTAAATCATCTTTACTCATATTTTGTGCTTGCAATAACTGCGCATGGAAATCATCGTTAATATAACAACTCTTATTAATTCTTAAAAATTTCAAATGTGCATCCTTTGCAACTAATAAAGAAGCACCAACACCAAATAAACAAATATTTCTAGATTGATCTAGAAGACTCACACATTTTTCTAATACTTTAATATCAATTAGTTTTTCTGTTTTTTCCAAGGATGAAATACTCTTTAGTGTAACTTTTTCTACAATTTTTTCTAAACTATCTTCTTTATTAATATTCTTTACTCTTTCTTCCTCAGTTGATTTCCTAATTGCTAATTCATAAACTAATGAATGAATTAAATCCTTATATCCTTCAAAACCAGTTTTTTTACACAGACGAATAATAGTAGACGGTGAAGAAAAGGTTTTCTCTGAAAGCTGATATATATTACTATTTACTGTTGAATCCGGATTCTTTAACAAATACTCTATTATTCCTTTTTCTGTTTCACTGGCCTTATTAATATAATTTTGTAATTTCACAACTACACTTTTCATAAGATAACCTCCATCTATATACTTATATTACAACTTATATTATGTATTTTCAATATTGCAGTACAATTCTGAAATTTTATTTCACATCTTGGTAAAACTATCTACTTTTATCATATTATATCAATATCTTTTTAATGTCTAATTCTTCTTAATAATATAGAGCCTTGAAATTTAAAAATATCTCTAAAATCTAATGAATATTAAATAAATATGGAAAAAATCTCATTATTTCTATCACTTGGGAGGTAAAAACTAATTTTTTTGTTTAAATTAAATCTATTTTGAGTTATAATATATAGTAATGAGGACAACTAATCAGTTATTCTCCTTACTACAGTTAGCGTTATAGCTTAATTGTAATAAAATATAAATTAATGGAGGTATTATACCATGTTAGTTTCTGCAAAAGAAATGTT
>JAHAIU010000106.1 GCA_018372555.1 Clostridium sp. | reverse complement strand
AATGAAGAAATGAAAAAATGGTGGAAGAAATCCGTCTTTGACAGCTTTTGATTAAATATAGAAAGGCTGCAAAAGCAGCCTTTCTAAAAAACTTTATTTTCAGTGATTTTGAAAAAAATCACATCCTGAACTCTTCATTCTTAATTCTTCATTAATTATAATTCTTTCATTTTTTAATTCTTCATTATCAATAGCCTAATGTTGCCATTCTAACTACCTTTGAAGCTATATCTGCTGCTGACCCTGCTCCATTTTCACCTTCTTCAACTATTACTGCTACTGCAATTTGCGGGTCATCTACTGGTGCTAATGATATAAACCAACCATGAGGTATTCCTTCTGATCCATCTTCTAGCATATAATCTGCCGTACCAGTTTTACCACCAGCATTTGTGCCTTCGAAGGCTGGCCATCTATATATATTGTTAGATACTAAATATCCCATGTATTCTTTAACAGTCTCTGCAATATCCTTAGATATTACATCTTCCTTTAAAGCTTTATTTGGATATTCTTTTATAGTATTTCCATCCTTATCTACAATTTTATTAACTAATTTAGGTTGCATTAAGACTCCATCATTTGCAACAGTTGATGCTACTATAGCCATTTGTATTGGTGTACTTAATACACTACCTTGACCTATACCACTTTGAGCGATATTACCTATTTCTTCAGGCTTTAATGTCGGAAATTCACTTGCTGGTATGCTTATACCAATTCCATTAATCCTTGCATTAAATCCGAATCTTTCAGATACTTCTTTAAGCTTTTCATTCCCCATTTCCATAGCTAATGTTCCAAAAACTACATTACTAGAAACTCTATATGCCATTTGTAAGCTAAGATTTCCATGAGCTTGCATCATATAGTTATTTAATTCTCTACCATCAGGGAAAGTAATTTTACCTGTATCACTAAAAGTCCTATTTACTATACTAGGATCATTTTCTAACGCTGCTGCTAGTGTTACAGTTTTAAATACAGATCCAGGTGGATACATACCATCAACAGCCCTATTTAAAAGCTTAAACTCTTTATCTACGCCTGTATTGGCATCTTCTATTATTTGCTCTAAATTAGCAGGATCATAAGTAGGTTTAGAAACCATAGCTAGGATTTCTCCTGTCTTAGGATTTAAAGCTACTACAGCTCCTTTTAAATCTCCCATAGCATCATAAGCAGCCTTTTGTATATCGTGATCTAAAGTCGTTACAATACCATTTCCAACTTTTTCTTCATCTCTATTTTCAAAGGCTTTCTTTATATCAAAATCGCTTAAAAAGCTTCTTAATCCATTACCGAAACTATTATATGTTGAAAGCTCAGAATCAAACTCTTCCTCCAAACCAGTTAGTCCAAATCTTTCATCTATATATCCCAATGAGTGAACATATAAATCACCATAAGTATATTCTCTACTTTGGTTATCTTTATCTATCCTAACACTATTAGTTAACGCTTCTCCATCCCTTGAATAAATAGTTCCTCTTAAGACTTCATTTCTCTTTGCCCAAAGTCTTTTATTACCTGTATCATTTGCTATATCAGGTCCTTTAAAGACTTGAAAATATGCTATATATGATATTAGGGCTATAAAACAAAATAGAAATATAACCATAACATTTCTTACACTCTTAGATAATTCTTTCATAGCTCCTCCTTATTATAATATCTACAACCTATTAGGCCTCAGAAATTTTTTGTAATATTCCTAATGCAAAGAACATAGTTAACATAGAACTACCACCATAACTAATAAGAGGTAGAGTAATACCTGTTAAAGGTATTACAGTAAAAATACCACCTATAATAACTAAAGTTTGACAGGCTATCATGGTACTGAATCCAACTGCTACTAATTGACTAAATTCGTCATTAGTAACAAATGCAATTCTAATACCTCTATAAAATAATAAGAAGTATATTATCATTAAACCAACTGCAAATATAATTCCAAACTCTTCGCATATTACCGCAAAAATAAAATCACTTTCGCTTGCAAATATTAAATCAGGATATCCATTACCAAGTCCAACTCCAGACAATCCTCCAGAAGCTATTGCATAAAGACCTTGGACAATTTGATATCCTTCATCATGGGCATACTGCCATGGATCTAACCAAACCTTAACTCTTCTCTGAACGTGTCCAAACACTCCATAAGCCCCTAAGGCTCCCACTACCGAAAGACCTAAACAAGTAAATACATACTTCTTCTTAGATGTCGCTATGTACAGCATAGTTACTGATATACCAAAGAAAATTAATGTAGATCCAAGATCTGTTTGTAAAACCATACATACTAGTGAAAACATTACTACTAATGCTGGTTCTATAAGCTGCTTAAAGTCTTCTTTGATAACATTCTTACTTTCATATTTAATTAAAGCAGATGCTAAATATAGAACTAAGGCTATTTTCCCAAACTCAGAAGGCTGAAAGCTAATTGGCCCTAAGTAAACCCAGTTCATAGCTCCATTAGTACTTCTTCCAGTTACTAATCCAAATATAAGTCCCATAGGCATTAACACTAAGGTTAATATCATATATATCTTCTTATACCCAGCAAAGCTTTTTAAATCTGGCATGGCTACAACTATAGTTATATAAGCCACTATCCCAAGGACTACCCAAACTAATTGCTTTAGTGCAAGGCTAGTATCTATTCTATATAATACAGCTATTCCTACTACTGCAAGAATACTAGAAAAAATCAATAGAAACTTATCTCCTTCAGGATAAAACCTTCTAATAAGGTAATGAGAAAATCCTATTATAATACATAGAACTACTCCTATAATTAATGCCTTTGTATCAAAAGGCTTTTGTAATAGTCCTAAGTTTGTAAATAGAAGTAAGCATAATAAATAAATTAAC
The DNA here is from genome assembly GCA_018372555.1 of Clostridium sp. Classification (GTDB taxonomy): domain Bacteria; phylum Bacillota; class Clostridia; order Clostridiales; family Clostridiaceae; genus Clostridium. Next base: position 6,530 of record JAHAIU010000106.1, on the reverse strand, counting down.
TTAAGAACTCTTTTTTCTAATTTCAACGTCTTATTCATATCCTCACCTCTATTTTTTATCAGCTCTTATAACCCTAAAAGTTGCACTTCCTATTCTTATCTTATCGTTAGCTTTAATCTTACAGCGTCCCTTTACTTTGCCATCATTAACAAAGACACCATTAGTACTATTTAAATCTTCTACTTCTATCTCATTATTTCTAACTATTATTTTAGCATGGCTTCCCGAAACATATTGATCAGTTAATCTTATAGTATTACCTTCTTTTCTACCTATAGTTAAGCTATCATTTAATAATAAAACTGATCCCTCTTCTAAGCTTGAGTTATCCCCAGCACTTAACACTTCTATTCCGAAATTTCTTACTGCTGAAGAGGGCCTTCTTCTTCTTCCGCCACCCTTAACATCCTTGTACATTATTTTTAGTGCATAATAAATTATAAAATACAAAATTATTATAAAAATCACACCAAAAACAAATGTCATTAGTTCTGAAAAACCCATATTCCACCTCTAAATTACTATTATATTACCATTATATATTAAAACTTATAGCCAAAAATAACAAGAGTAATAGCCTTATCTTAACATCTTTTTAAGATATTGCCCTGTATAAGATTTCTTAACATTAGTTATATCTTCAGGTGTTCCAGTAGCAACTATTGTTCCTCCCTTATCTCCACCTTCTGGTCCTAAGTCTATTATATAATCAGCGCATTTTATCATATCTAAGTTATGTTCAATTACTACTACTGTATTTCCTGCATCAACTAATCTTTGTAGGATTTCTACTAATCTGCTTACATCATCAATATGAAGTCCTGTAGTTGGCTCATCTAAGATATATAAAGTTTTTCCTGTACTTCTCTTTGAAAGTTCAAAAGCAAGCTTTATTCTTTGAGCTTCTCCCCCTGATAATTGAGTTGATGGCTGACCTAGTCTTATATATCCAAGTCCCACGTCGTATAGTGTTTCTAACTTATTTTTTATTCTCGGAAGATTTTCAAAAAACTTCAAACCTTCTTCAACAGTCATATTTAGGATATCATCTATTGTTTTTCCCTTATACTTAACTTCTAAGGTTTCTCTATTATATCTCTTTCCCTTACATACTTCACAAGGTACATAAACATCTGATAAGAATTGCATTTCTATTTTAATTATTCCATCCCCAGTACAAGCTTCACATCTTCCACCCTTAACATTAAAACTAAATCTTCCAGGTTTATATCCCCTCATTTTAGCTTCTTGTGTTGTTGAAAACAGTTCTCTTATAATATCAAATACACCTGTATATGTAGCTGGGTTTGATCTTGGAGTTCTTCCTATTGGACTTTGATCTATATCTATTATCTTATCTATATTCTCATATCCTAAAATTTCTTTATGATCTCCAACAGGATTTTTACTTCTATTTACGAGTTTATTTAATCCCTTATATAATATTTGATTAACTAAAGTACTTTTTCCTGAACCTGAAACTCCTGTTACAGTTGTTAAAGTTCCTAAAGGAATATCAACGCTAACATTCTTTAGGTTGTTTTCTTTTGCTCCTCTAACCTTTATAAAGTTTCCATTACCTTTTCTTCTCTCAGTAGGAACCTCTATCTTTTTTTCTCCTAGTAGATATTGTCCTGTTATTGATTCTTTAGTATTCTTAATTTCATCTAAAGTTCCTGCTGCAACTATTTCTCCACCATGTTCACCAGCTCTTGGTCCAATATCAACTATAAAATCTGCCTCTCTCATAGTATCTTCATCATGCTCAACAACTATTACTGTATTTCCCACATCTCTTAAATTTTTAAGAGTACCTATTAGCTTATCATTGTCTCTTTGATGTAGTCCTATACTTGGTTCATCTAAGATATATAATACACCCATAAGAGCTGATCCTATTTGTGTTGCAAGTCTAATTCTTTGTGATTCACCACCTGATAATGTACCTGAGTTTCTTGATAAATTTAAATAATCTAATCCAACATCTATTAAGAATTGTAGTCTGCTTTTTATTTCTTTAATTATTTGATCACTTATTATTTTATCTTTTTCAGAGAATTCTATTGATGAAATATATTCTAATTCATCCTTTATAGATAACTTAGTAAATTCATTAATATTTTTATCACCAACTCTAACTGCTAATGCTTCTTTCTTAAGCCTTGCTCCCTTACACTTTGGACATGGATTATCACTCATATATTGTTCAATTTCATTTTTTATATAATCAGAATTAGTTTCTCTATACCTTCTTTTTAATGAATTAATTTCACCATCATACGCATAATGATATTGTGAAGTAACTCCTTCTTTTGTATAAGTAACATTTAGCTTTTTGCCATTAGTACCATATAAAATTAAATCCAAAGCCTTTCTACTAAGCTCTTTTACAGGTCTACTTAAGTCTATATCATATTCTTCACTTAATGCCCTTAATATAGAAAATGTCCAGGAATCATCCTTAAGTCTTCCATCTCCCCAAGTAGCAATAGCTCCTTCTAATATACTTAAATCCTTATTAGGAATAACTAAGTTTTCATCTATCTCCATTAGAGTTCCTAATCCATCACAGTTATCACACTTACCAAATGGTGAGTTAAAGGAGAATAATCTTGGAGCAAGTTCATCTATACTCATTCCACACTGATGGCAAGCAAATTTTTCGCTATATAGTATATCTTCACCATCAATAATATCCATTACTACTAATCCATCTGCTAGCTTTAAAGCAGTTTCAATTGAGTCTGATAATCTTCCTTCAATGCCATCCTTAATTACTATTCTATCCACAACAGCTTCTATATTATGCTTAATATTTTTCTCTAATTTAACTTCTTCTTCAGTTAATTCATAAATAGAACCATCTATTCTTGCTCTTACAAATCCACTTCTTTTTATGCTATCAATAACTTTTTCATGGGTTCCCTTTTTACCTCTAATTACTGGCGCTAACACTTGAAGCTTAGTTCTATCCCCAAGAGCCATAACACTATCCACAATTTGATCCACAGTTTGTTGTTCTATTGGAATTTTACATTTAGGACAATAGGGTTTACCTACCTTTGCATATAATAACCTTAGGTAATCATATATTTCAGTTACTGTCCCTACTGTAGAACGTGGATTTTTACTAGTTGTTTTTTGATCTATAGATATAGCTGGTGAAAGTCCTTCTATATACTCTACATCAGGCTTATCCATTTGACCTAAAAACTGTCTTGCATAAGATGAAAGAGACTCTACATATCTTCTTTGTCCTTCTGCATACAGGGTATCAAATGCTAATGATGACTTTCCTGAACCAGATAGTCCAGTAAATACTACTAACTTATCTCTAGGTATTTCTAAAGAAACATTTTTTAAATTATGTACCTTAGCACCCTTTATTATAATTTTATCTTTCATTTCTAATACCTCTTCTACTCTTACTTATTCTTCGAACAAGCGTTCTTTATTCTATTCTAAATTTTATTATATTTATTGTCAATTATATATTAAAGTATTTACTAAAAAGGAGTGTAATAAACCTTCCTTAGACTTATTACACCCTTTAATAATTTTATTCATTAATTTTAAATTCAAATCCAGCAATTTTATCCTTCGCTATGAAGTCTATATCTATTTCTATTATACCATCACCTTCATCAACTATATCAAAACTAGTAATTACTTCATTTATTTTATATAAGTTTTGACTAACTTCCTTAAAATCAGCAGATTTCCCATTAAACTTATATTCTTTTGATTCACTTTCAAATTCTATATCTTCAACATTTTCAGTTTTTAATTTTAATATATTATTTTCATAACTTTCAAAAGTAGTATTATATTCATTATCTTGAACTAGTTTATTATTTAAGTCTACTATTAATTTTTTACCATATCTTTTATCATAAAAAATACCATCACATTTAAATATAATATTGTTATCTTTAACTTCTCCTTCGAATTCTATATTGTCATTTCCAAAGCTATCTATATTTAAATATGAAGATGAAATTTTATACTTCTTTCCTTTACTATCCATTAATACTGGATTTTCAAATTTAACAAAATCATATTCTTCACTATTTAAAGTAAAGCTTAAGCTAGTTCTTGTCTTAGAAGAATTTATGCTTTTTATTTCAATATCTCCAACTTCTGTTTTAATTATATTATTACTAATAGCAATATCATTTTTACCTTTTTCAAATTTTTCTTCTAATTTTATTGGCACCTTAAAAATTGCTAGATTTTCAGATTTATCCTTATTATAAATATTAAATATCATTAAAAATTCTTGCTCAAATTTTTCAAAATTGCATTGAATATAGTTTCCGCTTTTACCATAAGCTTCTGTACTGTAAGTATGAAATGCCCTTATTTTATCTTTCTCATTCATGTTGATTAAATCTACTTCTACATTATATCCCTCTTCTATTTCATATTCTATCCATATAGTTTTATAATCACCAACTACATTGCTTACCTTTAATCTAATTCCATTTATCTCATTTTCATATCTTATATTTTGAACTAAATCTGCTTCTACTGCATTACTAAATCCCTTATCTATAGTTAAAAGTTCAGCTAACTTCCCTATTATAGGTAGGCTTTGAGCTACTATTGAAAATTCAGGAATCAAATTTAAAACAAGAAAAACAGATATAAATGATGCTGCAACTATTTTAACTATTAATTCTATTTTATTATTTTTTTTCTTGCCTTCATGAATAGACTTACTAACTAAGAAATCTAAGTCTTCTGGAATCTCAATATCTTTATAAGCTATTTTTTCTTTTTCAAATATATCCTTCATACCTATTCCTCCTGAAATTCTTTTCTTAGTAACTTTAAGGCTTTATGAATTTTATTTTTTACTTGAGATTCCTTTAAATTTAATATTTCTGATATTTCTCTTATTTTGTAACCATGAAAATACTTTAGTATAATTATTAATCTAAGTTCTTCATTTAAATTTTCAATTAATAAATTGAAACCATCCCCTTGAACTTTAGATTTATTAATTAAAACTTCCATATCTTTATCTTCTAGCAATACAGTTCTAGAATTTTTTCTAATATAATCTATAGCGGTATTTATCATAAGTCTTATAAACCAACTATCAATATTATCTAAGTCTTTTACATTACCAAGCTTATTGTATGCTTTCACTATACTTTCATGTATTACATCCATAGCATCATCTTTATTTTTTAAATAAACATAGGCTATCTTAAATAATTTTTCCTTATTATCCCCAATGTACGCTTCAAAAATCTTTTCCCTAGGTCTTTTAAACACCCCGTCTCCCCCAATCACAAGCCTAATTTACTATCTATATCTTATAGACGAATAAGAAAGTACTTTTGTTTAAATTAAATATAAAAAAATTAGGCTGCCTTGGCAACCTAAACTCCTTCAAAATTAAATAAGGGAATAAAACTTTCCTTATCCGTTCCTTCTTCCTGTATAAATCCATTTTCCACCCCTATACTTACTGCATAGTCTATAAGAGCTTCATAATGTTTTTGATTTAATGGTTTATTTAATTCTGGATAAATCTTAACATGCTCAAGAGGTGTGTACTGATTCATTATACTTATATAAACTTTATTTCCATATGTACTATGAATATAGTCTATTATTTTCTTTGAATCAAATAGCAAACCTGGTAACATAAGATGTCTTATTATTACCCCCTTTTGTATTATTCCATTATTATCAAATTTAACTTCTCCAACTTGATTTACCATTTCATCAATAGCTTCTTTTGCATATAAGAAATAATCTCTTGCTTTAGAATATTTCATTGAATACTTAGTATCAAAATACTTCATATCCGGTAAGTAAACATCTATATAACCTTTTAACAGTTTAATAGTCTCCACCTTTTCATAACCACTACTATTATAAATTATAGGTAACTTCAATCCCTTTTCTTTTGCTATTTTTAACGCTTCAATAATTTGAGGAACATAATGGGTAGGAGTAACTAAATTTATATTTAAAGCTCCTTTTTCTTGTAATTCTAAGAAAATTTCTGCTAATCTCTCTATAGTAATTTCTTTTCCATAGGAACATTGACTTATATTGTAGTTTTGACAAAAAACACATTTTAAAGTACAGTAAGAAAAAAATACTGTACCAGAGCCAATACTACCTGATATACAAGGTTCTTCCCAATAATGAAGGGCAGCTCTTGCCACCCTTATACTCTTTCCAGCCCCACAATATCCAACTTTGTCTTTTAATCTACTTACGCCACAATTCCTTGGGCATAACTTACAACTTTCTAACAATTCCAATTATAAACACCTCACTGATAATTAAGAATTAAAAATGAAGAATTATTGATGTAATTCTTACAGAATTACTAAAATGAATTACTTTTTAACTCCCAAGGAATTTTTCCCTCAATTTTTCATTCTTCACTTTTCACTATCCTCTAGGATTTAAGGTCATTTATTATATCACGAAGTTCTGCTGCTCTTTCAAATTGTAAATTCTTAGCTGCATCCATCATTTCATCAGTATATTTCTTAATTAAT